>DASPUA010000431.1:0-5747 GCA_035623135.1 Thermodesulfovibrionales bacterium
ATGACGCATCCTTAAAATATTTCGTGGGACAGCTTATTTCTCCAATCTTGAACCCGAAATAGACTGCCTGCACAAGCATCTCATTGTCGAAGACAAAGTCATTAGAGTTCTTCTCCAAAGGCAGGGTCTCCAGTACCTTGCGGCTGAATGCCCTGTACCCTGTGTGGTATTCCGAAAGTTTAACACCCAACGCCATGTTCTCCAGGAGGGTAAGGATTCTATTGGCAATGTATTTGTAAAGCGGCATCCCCCCTTTTAGGGCATCACCACCCAAAATCCTCGATCCCAGCACAACGTCATAGTGCCCGGAGGCGGTCATGGAGGCCATTGCGGTCACCAGTCGGGGTGAGTACTGGTAATCGGGATGTACCATCACCACAATATCAGCACTGAGAGACAATGCCTCACGATAACATGTTTTTTGATTTGCACCATAGCCCCTATTTTCCCTGTGAACAATCGTCTTTATCCCAAGCTCATGAGCCACCTGGGTTGTACGGTCATTGGACGCGTCATCCACAAGAATCACCCCATCCACATATTCATGGGGTAATTCTTCATACGTCTGGCGAAGCGTCCTCTCGGCATTATATGCGGGCATGACCACAACCAGCTTCTTACCCAGGATCATTCAATCCCTCTGCGGAGAAACGGTTCGCTGCATAATTGTGGAGCAACGGCCATGTGCACACATAAGGGAAAAGAATAAGGTTAAAGTTTGTGGCTATTGCTCCATGCTGTCTCAACCCTTTTTCCCTCTTCATCCCCTAGAAAATGCAGCTGAATAATAATTTACCATAGTTTCATTGATAAGTGGGGCTGCGAGGCAATGGTGCGATCAAGCGATCTTCTTTCGTGCCTCCTCAAAAAGTTCACTCAGCTCCTTCGTCCGTTTATACAAGCTCTCGAGGACGTCAGACAATTCCTTGTTGCCGAGGTTCGCTGTTTTCTTTGACCAGTCCCTGTAGGTCTCTGCATGTTCGTCATTGTGCTCCTGCCAGTGAGAGAGAAGACTTTTCAGCTTTTCAAGTTCATTCATGTGTTTCTCCATTCTTGTGTTGATGAAAGAAATAATGAGAATGCCGATGCGTATGAGTCTTGTACCCGTGATGGTGCATATGCTCATGAATAAGGTTTACCTTGAGCAACAGATCCTCATCTTTTAGGATGTCTTCAGAGGTGCCGACTTTTTCAATACAGTGATCCTCAGACATCAGAGCAACCTTCGTATGCAGCTCATCAACCAGTGAAAGGTCATGGGTGGCTATCACCAGGGTTTTTCCGGCTTCGCTCAATGACAGCATGAGCTCAAAAAGAAAGCACTGGGTCCTCGGGTCAAGACCATTTGTCGGTTCGTCAAGGAGCAGCACCTCGGGGTTCATTGTTAAGACAGAACCGATGGCGACCTTCTTCTTCTCCCCCCCTGAAAGCATATAGGAAGGCCTGTCTTTCAGGTCCTCTATGTTCAGCATCTGCATGACCTCATGCGCCCTGTCCAGGGCAGCCTTTTCATTGATCTCCAGCTGGAGAGGTCCGTACAGAAGCTCATCCAGGACGGTCGGGCAAAACAGCTGTATATCGGAATCCTGAAATACATAACCGACCCTTTCTCTGAAAAACCGCAGGAAACCCTTGTTCTTTAAGGTCTTTTCCGTGACCTCATGACTACGGAAGAAGAAATTTCCACTTGACTGATGTATCAGGCCATTCATGATCTGAAGGAGTGTGGACTTGCCGCTGCCGTTTGCACCGATTATGGCAAATCGCTCTCCCTCCTTGATACCCAGGCTGATGTCGCACACAGCGGGAATCTTATCGAAGTAGCTGTAATGTATCCCCTCAAGGCGTATGATGTCTTCCACCAGCCCCCCTCTTACATCCACAAAAATAAGATCCCGACACTGAAGAAAGTGATCCCTGCACACCAGTCTCTCATACGGAGCTTGTTAACCGTGCAGATCTTGATGTCATCGGAAAAGCCCCTGCCGAGCATGGCCTTAAAAACCTCTTCACATCGCATCCTGGTCTTCTTAAGCATTACCGCGATCCTTCCGGCCACCCATCTTCTCGCCTCGGCGTTGCTCACCTGGCCAACAAGCCTGCTCTTCTTTGCCAGGTGCATATCCTCAGCTGTCTTTGCAAATAAGAACATGTATTTGTAGGAAAGGGTTATGATCATGAGAAAGCTGTCTGGGACCTTAAGTATCTTCAGTGCCTTGATGATCTCTGGAAACGGCGTTGTATTCAAAACAAGAAATGAGAGGGCTAATGAGTTCATAACCCTTAACGAAAGCATGAGAACCCCATACATCCCCTGTGTGGTAAGCCCTACTTCTTCAGGTACTTCGTAAATCCAGAGACTGTAAGGCCTGGAAAGGTGCGCTATCGGAATTATGATATCCCCTTTTGTCATGACATTGAAAGCGGAGGGTAAGGCAATGAGAAAGCCAAAGAAGAAAGCCAGAGAAATAATCCTTCTGTAATGACTCAAAATATCCAGACGGGACAATACCGTAAGGACAAGGACAAAAGCTGCGATTACAAATTCCGAAAGTATGTCTTTTTTCAGACTGACGATTATCACATAAAAGAGCAGAAACAGAACTTTTATCCTTGCGTCAATTCCCTGGAAGAAATTGTCCCGTGACGCAGTTTCCCACTGGACATATCCTGTTTTGACCACATCAGCTAGATGATGTATGCCTTTCTCGATAAAGGCAATCTTCACTCTGCCATTGTTCTGCTGGAAGGATTCAGCGGGGGGGTTCTCCAAAAGAAATCCGGGAATGTTATTTTTCATTTTTTGCTATGAGTTTTGAAATCACATATACTACCACGGCAACTGCAAGTATCCCGAGGATGGCGGAAGCGATATATGATATCACCTGAACAGTTATGGAAGCGCCTTCACCGCCGAAGTTGTAGTCAGGGATAGGGGCTTTCCACAGGGCGGATAATTTCTTTAGTCCTTCCGGTACATACCCGATAAGCTTTTCAAGTTCTTCTGGCCCCCATTCACCCCATGCACCCCCTGCTTTGAATTTTTCAGGAAGCATAACCCCCAGGGGGCTGAGTAGTGCAAGAACAAAAAGACCTATCCAGAGTTTTTTCTGAGATTTTGTCATTTCAGGCCTCCTTTATTGTCAGCACATACACCAAATCAGGTTCGTGCTTGACGAAATACTTAAACAATAAAACCGTGATAACACCCTCGACAACGCCAAACAAAAACAGATGTTCTAACGCCATTGCAGGAACAGCAATGGACAAGGGGTATGGTGCGTAGAGGGGTCTGCCGTCAGAACCAATAGCAATGAGTGGTTGAATGCCAAATTCAAGTCCGGTAACGATCGCGGCAACTGAAAGGCCGACATAGCCAGAAAAAAAAGCTGCTATAAACAGCCTCGCACCACCCGTAGACGTTCCTCTTATGAGTTTAAATGCCCAGTAAGAGACAAAGGGCATTACCACAGCCATGTTGAAACAGTTTGCACCCAGTGCAGTTATGCCTCCATCACCAAATACTATTGCCTGCACGATAAGGCTGACAGACACTGCGATCACCGCTGTCCAGGGTCCCAGGAGAATCGCAATAATCCCAGCCCCGACTGCATGGCCTGTGGTTCCGCCAGGGATGGGGACATTAAACATCATGATCAGGAAGGAAAACGCTGCTGCCATTGCCAAAAAAGGGATATGTTTTGTGGATAACTCCTTCTTTAACTTCTTGAGGGCGACTGCCCAGCATACAAAGGACACCCCGTATAAAGGTACATACGTTTGAGGACTTAAGTATCCGTCGGGTATATGCATCTAGAACCTCCAGGTAATACCGCCACGGACTGCGATGTCCGTCTCGGGGTTAGTTAATCCGCCCTTAATACCCAAACCGATGTCAAGATTTTCCCTCACCGACCAGATCAGGCCTCCGAGGATATACACAGGCGGTGTGTCTGATGAACTGTCAGGGTTTGTGGCCACGCCTGTATCCAACACAAGCTTGAGGTCCTTCACGACTTCACACTGCGCGTCCACGGAAGCTGACCAGATGTTCTTTCTCTCACCGGCTGTGTTCTCGTTATAGAGGTAGCCGATGTTCATATCAAATTGCCATGGCTTCATCTGTTTTGTGGCAAGCAATAGGAGATGATAGGTAGGCCTTCCCGCGCCGAGACCTTTATCGGTATCCCCTGTAGGAACAGTGAAGCCGGGCTTTAACGCAAAGCTCAACCCTTCTTTTTCGTAGAACCTCCATTTGGCTTCGAGTGAAAGATCAGCCAGGCCATCCCCTTTTACCACAGACTCGGAATCAGAATTCTTGGAGTTCCATGCCTGGTAGGGAATACCGAAAATGATGTCGACGGTGTCAATAATTCCGTAGGTCAAGGTCGCAGAAACATTGCCTGTCTTTGTCGTAATGAGCGGCTCACTCTCATGTCCGTATTCCCCGAAGAGTTCAAACTGAAAATTCCCTTTGCCCTGAGTACCTGTGTCATCAGTGATGAGCGGGATGGCTGCAAAGATGTTGGTCGCATAGAGCAAGAAAAAAAACAGGCAGACTACATAAAGTGTCTCTCGCAAATTTCTGTGCATTAACATCACACGCGTTCTCAGGCTTAACATGCAAGCCCTCCTCCATTGTATTACGAAGCGTGAATTGTGTGCTACTACGAAGCCCCCAAAATATTATTTTAAATGCTTGCCGGTTGTGGTCACGGTGAGTTTTCCATGTTTGACCCCTTTTGTCCCAATCAACCTGTCCGCTATTGCCTTTATATCCTTTGCCTTGCCTCTCACCACAATCACCTCTAGACAATTATGCTCATCGAGGTGTATATGCATAGCGGAGATTATCGAACTATGATAATGATGCTGAAGATCAGTGAGAGTGTCTGTAAGCTCTCTGGTTTCATGGGAATATACTATGGTGATGGTTCCAACGGTCTCAGAGGCAGATGTTTCCCATTCCTCAATTACAAGGCTATCTCTGATAAGATCCCTAATAGCCTCGCTCCGGTTTGCGTAGCCTTTCTTCCCTATCAGGCTGTCAAATCTCTCAAGCAGAGTTTTGTCGAGTGAAATGCCAAATCTTATTATCCCCATCGTGCTACCATTGCGTAACTTAGTGTTACTTTACCATTGACGGTCTTCTTTGTCAACTACGCTAGAATAGTGTGTCGATAAACATTGTCTCCCCTCATTTAAAAAAGACCCGAATGGTGCCCTGCTCCAAGTTTGCCCGACGTTAACCGATTGCGGTGTTCCCCTTCTAATCAACATTCTGCGGAAATCGCGTGACAAGGAAGAATGACGCAACGTTCCATCGAAACCTCTAAAAAAGAAAGGGCTGGCGAACAAAGACTTACACCTTGCTTTTATTAGTGTCCGAATCATCGATATTAATTATTTATCCAAACGAAATGCTACAGGTACTTGAACCCATTCATCGATCGGCTGAAATGCCCGGCTCGCCGGAATGAAACGCCATTGTCTTACTGCCTCGACTGCTGCTTTATCCAGTATCTCATAACGCGATGAGCGGGCCACCTCCAAGCTTAAGACTGTGCCCTCATGACTTACCAAAACTTTCAGCAAAACAGTGCCTTCCATTCTCATTCGTTTTGCAAAAGCAGGGTACGCTGGTTTCGGATTATTTAGGTAGGCAACACCAAATCTTGGCGGCATGTTGGAGCCGGTATTAGCCTGGGACGTTATTCCCGTATCTTCACTGGCGACAGGGCCTGGGG
>DASPUA010000432.1:0-6429 GCA_035623135.1 Thermodesulfovibrionales bacterium
GTTGCCATAGGGTATGATCTCACGTCAGGGCCGGTCCAAAAAGGGCTTGAAGCACTGAAGAGGTTTTGCATCGAAGATGAGCATGAACTGCGTCTTCAGGCATGCATCTCTCCGGTCTGGGATACTGCACTCACGGGCCTGGCATTGCTCTACTCAGGAACGGAGAAAACGCACCCGTCTCTCATAAGGGCATGCAGATGGCTCGCCTCCAAGCAGATTTTCGCAAAGGGAGACTGGAGTGTGAAGAGACCCTCTCTCAAGCCAGGCGGATGGGCGTTCGAATTCGAAAATAACTGGTACCCTGATGTGGATGATACTGCAGTTGTACTGCTTTTTCTCAGCAGGTACGGAGACCGGGACTTTATTAAAGAGGAAAACATGAAGAGCGGCCTCCAGTGGATACTGGGAATGCAGGGAAAAGACGGGGGATGGGGTGCCTTTGATGTGGACAACAGCATGAAGGTGCTGAATCAGCTTCCCTTTGGAGACCTTGAGGCGATGATAGACCCCAGCACGCCTGACCTCACGGGAAGGGTTCTGGAGCTCCTCGGCTTGCTGGGGTATGAATATAAGAATGGCATAGTGCAGAGGGCCATCGCGTTCTTAAGAAGGACGCAGGGAAAGGATGGCTCCTGGTGGGGCAGATGGGGAGTGAATTACCTCTACGGGACCTGGTCAGTGCTCATGGGGCTTTGTGCAATACATGAAGACATGTCCAGCCCCTATGTGAGAAAGGCTGTCCTGTGCTTGAAAAACAGCCAGAATCCTGATGGTGGATGGGGCGAAGGATGTGAGTCCTATGAGGACCCGAAGCGCAGATGCTGTGGGAAGAGTACCTCCTCACAAACGGCTTGGGCACTTCTAGGGCTTATTGCTGCGGGTGAGGTTTCCTGTGAAGAGGTGAAGAAGGGGATAGTGTATCTCCTGGAACGCCAAAAGCCTGATGGAACATGGGATGAAAGCGAATTCACGGGTACGGGATTTCCCAGGCACTTCTATCTGAGGTATCACAATTACAGGAATTGCTTCCCCCTTATGGCGCTGGGGCTCTTCCGTGCAAGGATGCAGGGCGGAAGCCGGTCATAAGAATGGGAGTAGAGGAAAAAGAGAATAGACAGGGGTGCAAAACGATATACCATGCGCTTTCCAATTAGTCTCTATTCATCGCTGGCGATTGCCGCATTCAGCCACCTGGTAAAAGGGAAAAAGAGGTTTCCCCTTGTCCTGATGCTCGAGCCCACGCACCGCTGCAATCTCGCATGCGCTGGATGCGACAGGATACGGCTCCAGAGCAAGGAGCAGTCCCAGGACCTTTCCTTCGATGCATGCATACGTGCGGTGGTTGAATCAGGGGCACCTGTAGTAACGGTTACCGGAGGAGAACCCCTTCTCTATCCCGACCTCAAGCCCCTTGTGGCAGAACTCCTCAGGATGAGACGATATGTCTATCTCTGCACAAATGGCCTGCTCACTGATTCCTTTGTCGAGGAGACCGTCCCCCACCCGCGGCTTACCCTGAATTTTCACCTCGACGGCCTGGAAGAGACCCACGACCTCATCACCTGCAGGCCCGGAACGTTTGGGAAGACGATCGAGACAATCAAAAGGGCAAAGGACAAAGGGTTCCGGGTGAGCACGAATACCTCTGTATACAAGAACACTGATACAGGTGAGCTGAAACGGCTTTTTGAGCTCCTGAAGAGTATCCATGTGGACGGAATTTTAATATCTCCTGCCTTCAGTTACGAGAGCGTGGAAGAGGGCATATTCCTCAGCAGGGATGAGATACGAGAGAAGTTCAACAAGATTGCACCGTTCTTTGACCGCTTTCCCTTTATCAGCTCGCCTCTCTATGTGGATTTTCTTAAAGGGAGGAGGGAGATGCGGTGTGTACCCTGGGGAAACCCCACGCGTAATCCTCTGGGATGGAAGTCCCCCTGTTATCTCATTACTGATCAGTACTATGACACCTTCGACGAGATGATGGAAAAAACACCTTGGGAGAAGTACGGCACAGGGAATGACCCTCGGTGCAGGAACTGTATGGTGCATAGCGGATACGAGGCGTCAGTGATGAAGAGCGCGTTCCTGCATCCCGGGGACCTGATCAGGCTCCTCCTTTGGAACCTCAAGAAATCCTGATGGAGTTTTTCTCTCTGCTTTTCCACACCGTGCTGTTAAGGCCTTATGTCTTTGTTTTTCTCGTGGCATATCTTTTGGGCTGTTCACTACATCTGGGGGTAAAGAGGGCACTCCTGTTTTCCGTGGCAGGGTATCTTATCGCATGGGCGTCCGAGTATTCCTCCATCCATAACGGCATCCCCTACGGACACTATTACTACCTTGAGCAGACCATGGGGAGTGAACTGTGGGTTTTCGGCGTACCCTTCATGGATTCGCTGAGTTATGTGTTCCTCGCGTACGCCGGGTATTCGATGGCTCTTATGATCGTTTCTCCTGTGGTGCTTTCCGGGAAAATGGTGTATCTTCTGGAGACAAAAAGACTCAGAAACGCTCTCTCTGCTCGGTTCCTGGGTACGCTCTTCTTCGTCTATCTCGATATCATCATTGACCCTGTAGCATTGCAGGGCCACAAATGGTTCCTCGGGCAGATATATGGATACCCTGAGAAAGGGATCTATTTTGGGGTCCCCATTTCTAATTTTATCGGATGGTTTGTGGTGGGATTCCTGATGATCTATATGCTCCAAAAAATTGATCGCGGCCTGGATACACGCCCTGATTACGTAGGGTATAGGTTCCCCTGGCGCTCTCTCATAGGCCCGGGTCTTTACATAGGAATTCTCATCTTTAATCTCTCGGTCACTTTTTTCATTGGCGAGTATCACATGGCATGGGTGGGAATTTTCATTGTCCTCCTTCCCGCAGTGCTTGGCTACCGTATTCTCACTGCTACACGCTCTTCTGAAGAAATTCGTAAGGCCATGGAATATCACCTCAAGGATTTTCCGCAGTCAGCAGTGCCAAAAATGCCATGAGCACCGTTACAATAGCTCCATGAGGGCTTTCACCGCGCGCCAGAGATTCTGAGACGCGATGGCGGAGTTCTTCCCGAGACTGAGAGCACGTGGGATCAGAGACGGATTCCCAAAAAGCACTTTCAGTGAGCGGGCAAGTCTGTAATTCCCCGATTCATCAGATACAGAGAGCAGTTCGGGCGGGATCTCTTCATGGGACAGGTCTGTAATGGATCGAATTGCGACAAAAGGCAGGCCCCTTGTGATTGTGGCCTTTGCGAGCGGAAACGTTTCCATATCACACACAGGAAAGGGTAGAGCCCTTGGTAAGGTGCGTTTGATTTCTGGTTTCTTTGTCCACTGTTCAAGGGTAACGACGCTTCCTTTCCGTACGGTGAGTTTTTGGGAAAGCCTATTGAAGAGATGATCGCTGTCAGGGAGATCTATGGTGTCCCTGACAGCGTTATTCACAAGAAGAACCCTGGATGCCCATATGAGCTCCCCGATTGTGGCGTTATCGTAAAGTGCTCCGCCAAACCCTGAGGAGAGAATCATGTGGGGAGAATACTCTTTGATTACGAAGTCCAGTGAGGTCTCTGCATTACGGATGCCCATGCCGGTCTGCACCACGATCACCTCGCCGGAGGCACAGGGAGCACGAAAAAGGGTGAAGGGCAGTGTTTTTGAAATTCTTGCTGCATTGAGATTCTTGACGAGCAGTCCTATCTCGTGGGGAAAGGCTGAAAAAATTGCCATTCTCATAAATGTCAATCCCTTATGGCCATGGTCAAGTATATCATCAATGCTCAGGAAAGCAACCTGTCATGGATTCGATTGCCAGAGAATAAAAAGAGAGAGAAAGGCGAGCCATTGACCCGACCTCCCTCCTCACAAGAAAGACACGTGGATAAGGAGTGTTACTGAGAAAATCAGTGCTTCATCAATCTATTTTCTTGAATGATTGTTTCTTTGCCTTACACACAGGACATTCATCTGGGGCTTCCCCTTCCACAGTGTAGCCGCAGACCTGGCAGACGCACATGTCAACATCAGGTGCCTTCCCAAGGCTTTCAAGGGCCTTTTTGTAAAGGGCTGCATGTATCTTTTCCACATCATTGGCATAATTGAAACTCCTGAGTGCGCCTTTAATCCCCTCTGCCTCTGCATCCTTGATCATCTGAGGATACATTTTTTGGAATTCGTACGACTCCCCGTTGATTGCCTCTTCAAGGTTCTCTTTTGTGCTCTTGATGCCACCGAGCTCTTTAAGATGGTTATGCGCGTGCACGGTCTCTGCCTCTGCAGCTGCCCTGAAGAGTCTTGCTGCGTGCTTAAAGCCCTCTGCCTCTGCCTTTTTTGCAAAGGCGAGGTATTTCCTGTTTGCCTGGGATTCTCCAGCGAATGCGTCCTTAAGGTTCTGCTCTGTCTTTGACATAGTGTTCTGCCTCCTTCTTTCTTGTTTTATAGATGAGTTTTGGGTCTCTTACCCTTCCAGTATTCCGTGCTCTTCCCACATGAACCAGTCTCCTGTATCCTTGAGAAAGGAATAGGTATTTTGCAATATTGAGGAATGCTCCCTTTCTTCCTCAGCAAGCCTTGCAAGGAGTTCTTTTTCCTTTTCATCTGTTGCTTCTTGGGCTGCTTTCTTATAGAATTCGTATCCTGCACTCTCGAAGTCGAGAGCAATATTGACTGCAGAAAGCTCGTCCTGGGATGCCTTTACCCTGGCCATGATCTGGTCTTTCAGTGCAGAGAATACGGTCTTGATGCTGTCAGAGGGTTTGACCTTCGCTGCGGTGAGGTTGAGTCCCTTCAGAATATCCTCCAGCATCTGGAGATGCCGCACTTCATCCTTGATGAACCCTTCGAACATCTTTTTCCCAAAGGGATGAGAGGTTTTCCTTGCGGCTTCATCATAAAACTTCATAGCATCAGTTTCCATTTTGATTGCAGTTTTTATTGCCTTGCTCACCATATTGATAATGCCCTCCGCAGTAAGGACTTCGAAAAATTAAAGAAAAGGATCCCGCTGAAACGAACGTGCCGCGCTGTCAAGCGTTCTGCAGCTCTTCTGCCTTTGCCTTTCTCCAGCCCTCGTGCTGTAACCTCTTTACTCGCTCATTTGCCCAGGACTTCATTTCGTTCAGGTAACGGAGGGGGTCCGTTTTTGCGAGGACTGCGATACGCTCCCGTTCCTTAACGCTCTCAATATGGTCACCCGGATAGAGGCCGTTCCACGTACAATAACCCGCATCAAAAATCGAGTCAGGGGTAATAGTTCCCGTGCGGATGTTCTGTCCCATGAAGTTCACCACATCCATATCGTACTCGATGACCCATCCATTATCCGCCACCATGGATGCACGATTGAGCCGTATATCTGAAGAACAATTGGGACAATAGAGGTTTCTTATTACCTGCTCAGAAAGGATGTTGTCCTTAAAGTGAAAACTCGCCGTTTTGTCTCCGCACTTGCATCTCATTTCGTACGCCATGCACATAGCCTTTTCCTCCTTAATCTAACATTGGTGAAAATCTCGTCTTTTTTGCACCGCAGAGGGGGCATGTCCAGTCCTCGGGGAGTTCTTCAAAGGGTACGCCTGGGGGAATCTTTCCCTTTCTGTCACCCTTTGCAGGATTATAGATATATCCACACTGCTGGCATACATACTCTCTTGACTCTGTTTTTACCTCTGACATTCTCTCTCTCCTAAGTAGTTCCTCTCATAAGGAATCAAGGATTCCTTTGTGTCAACGACCAGACTAATGGTCTCCTCGAAAGGTCTGGGGATTTTTTTCGTCGGGCGTTTCCCTGCACTGTTTGCACAGACCATGAAATTCTATGTGGTTCCCTGTTATTTCAAATCCGTGCCTCTGGCTAAGGGGGATCGTGAGCTCAAACTTATTGTGGACATCCACCACCTTCATGCACTGCATACACATTAAGTGATGATGGGGATCCGAATCAGGATCAAAGCGCTTCTTATGCGGATCTATGGTTATTTCGAGAAGCATGCCGCGCCTTTTCAACGCGTCGAGCGTGTTATACACCGTGGCGAATGACATTGTGGGAAACTTCTCTGAAACCGCTCTGTAAATTTCATCTGCGGATGGATGCTCCTTATTACCATTAAGATAATCGAGTATCGCAATTCTTTGTGGCGTGAGCTTAAATCCTATCTGCCCATAAACTTTCATTTAGAAAAATTCTAAACTAATAATAATTATTTGTCAAGAAGAATTTTAACTTTAATGTTCTTCAGAAAACTATGTGTCGAATGAGAATAAATTATCATGGTTGATGTTACGAAGAGAAAAAGAAGTTATTTTTTCGATGAGTGAGTAGCATTCCAATATACTTGTTTATTGGATTGGACCTGCTTAGAAATGGTACTGCTGGTTTTTTTCTGGTACCAAACTTCTTTATTTCCCACATGAGGTCTTTGTTCCC
>DASPUA010000433.1:0-2326 GCA_035623135.1 Thermodesulfovibrionales bacterium
AGGGGTATGAGATCGCTCTTTATCGGGAGCGTCACGAGGTCGGTGGCTATCCGATCACCAAAGCCAGTGCTCGTGATAAGACTTCCTTCACCTGCAACACCGGACAGGCTCAGAATACTTTTTGCCACCGATGGCTCAGACCATTCCATGGCAACCAGAGAGTTCTTGTGCACAATGCCGTTTCATGATGCTACAGAGATTAAGGTAATGAATGTGATGCCCTCTGATTTCCTAGATATTCCAGAAACCTTTGCACCCCTCATAATTGAAAGAATGATTGAAATAAATGACAAGATGAGGGCGACACAGCTTGCCGAATCGCAAAAGATTGTTGAGCAATCGAGAGAATATCTCAGCACGCGGTTCAGGCATGTGAATGTATTGTCAGCGACTGGCGATCCGTCCACAGAGATAGTGAACATGGCAGAGGCATCGGGAACAGATCTGATCGCCATGGGATGCAGGGGCCTGCAAGGAATCAGAGGGATGATGGGAAGTGTATCAAGAAATGTCCTTGGTCATTCACCATGTTCTGTGCTCATTGGCAAGACCTGTCAGGTATGACGCCTTAAGAAAAATCAACAGCCTATATGAAGTGAAGTTGCAAGCCTATTCCCAGCTTGTGATATCCTTGTCTTCTCCCTCGCCGCCGGGATTGCCGTCCCTGCCGTAAGAAAAGAGGTCAAACTCCCCGTGGGTGCCGGGACACTGGTATTGATAGGGTCTCTTCCACGGATCTGTGAGCGTTCCTGTTTTCACATAAGGTCCGTCCCAGTTGTCGACACCAGGATTTGTGACAAGGGAGCTCAGACCTTCCTGCGTGGTCGGGTATCTTCCCACATCCAGTCTGAACTTGTCCAATGCCTGCTCAAGGCTCGCGACCTGTGCCCTGGCAGCTGACTGCTGCCCTTTGCCCAACTGCTTGAAGAGCCCCGGCGCAACAAGGGTTGCAAGGAGGCCAATGATCACCATGACCACCAGCAGCTCCACAAGGGTGAACCCCCTGCGATCTGACAGGAGTGCCCTCCTCCACATTCCGGCCCTATATTGACTCAGGAATTCCATTTATTTAAGCTAACAATAAATCGCTCTATAAGTCAATACGGAGGCATCATGAAATACCAGGCCGGAAGGACAGGAAGGGTTGTGGTGGCAAGGTTTGAAGACAGGGAAGACGTGCTCGGAAACCTTGTCCAGATTGCCAAAAAGGAGAATATCAGGGCTGCTGCCTTTTATCTTGTGGGAGGTATGCGCGAGGCGAGGATTGTGGTCGGTCCCGAAAAGGAAGAGATTCCCCCCACCCCTGTTTGGAGACAGCTTGGAGAAAGCCACGAAGTGATGGGGTTCGGGACCATATTTTATCAGGGTGATGAGCCCAAGGTCCATTTCCATGGTGCTTTTGGGAAGAAGGACATGGTAAAGGTGGGGTGCATGAGGGAGAATACAGAGACATTCCTCGTCCTTGAGGCGGTAATGATCGAGCTGGAGGGGATAACTGCGATAAGGGAATTCGACCCTGTTTCAGGATTGACGCTTCTTAAACTGTAGGCAACAGAACGTGGAAAAATAGTATGTGGGACTGGCGGGTGAAGAATCTTTATACGACACCTTATAAGAAAAACCTTCTAGGAGATTTGGGAAAGGACTATGTTATAAAAGAAATAAAGGCAGGCCATATTAATATCCCGTCGATTATAAAGATTCTGAGGCTGCCTGTCCCACGTACATCAAATAGCATTATCAACGAACGGCGTTGACAAGGGAGGCGCACATGGACATTCTCAAAGCGGTAAAGGAAAGGAGAAGCATAAGGGATTTTCAGAAAAAGAACATCCCCCAGGAGATTGTGGACAAACTCATGGACGCGCTGATATGGGCGCCCAGCGCAGGAAACCTCCAGTCAAGAAAGTTCTATTTCATAAAAGACGCCTATGTGAAGAGTGAAATCGCCTCAGCAGCCCTGAATCAGACCTTCATCGCAGAGGCACCCCTCGTGATTGTGGGGTGCACAGACAGCAAGATTGCTTCCATATATGGTGACCGCGGAGCGACCCTATACACCATTCAGGACGTGGCTGTCAGCATCATGGGCATGATGCTCGTGGCGCACGAAAACGGACTGGGCACCGTGTGGGTGGGTGCATTCAGAGAAGGAGATGTGGCGAAAATACTGAACATTCCTTCCAATCTCAGGCCTGTAGCCATCATCCCGGTGGGCTATCCATCCAGAACCCCTTCGCCTCCTCCCAGGGTTTCAAAAAAAGAGGCGATTGAGTTCAGATAGGTTATCAAGATAATTACATACCGCAGATAGGATCTTCAGCAA
>DASPUA010000434.1:0-4921 GCA_035623135.1 Thermodesulfovibrionales bacterium
CAGGGCTCAGGAGAATGAGGGAAGAAAAGAAGAGCGCCAAGGAAAAGATATACGCTCCGGGAATTGAGAGCAGCCCGACCGCAAGACCGGAAAGAAGAGTCCCCACAATGCCACCCAGATTGTTCACCAGGGTGACATGAAAGGTTGCCGCAAGCAGGGAAGCAAGCATGGATGCCGAGAGAATGAAGAGAATAAAACCCAAGAGATAGATCCAATGACCTTCCTTACCCAACACCTTCTTTACCCCATAGATCACAAGTGCGATGGGGATGACCACGGCCACCACACCGGCTCCGGAGACCAGGAAATCAGCGAGGTATGAACCAACAATGCCTCCGTAATTCTGCACAGGCAGGGTGGAAGACACAAAAAGGGACGGGTCCCAT
The DNA here is from genome assembly GCA_035623135.1 of Thermodesulfovibrionales bacterium. GTDB lineage: Bacteria > Nitrospirota > Thermodesulfovibrionia > Thermodesulfovibrionales > UBA9159 > DASPUA01. The sequence goes on from DASPUA010000434.1 coordinate 387, forward strand.
TTAGAGTAGGTTGCAAGGCTCAGGGCAATATAGATACTTCCGAGAATGGAGACGACGCCCAGGATTTCCTGTCGTATTCTTTTCAGTCGCTCAGTCATAAAGGTTATGCACCTCTCCTTTCACTGGTGATATTGTAATATATTTCACCAAGATTGATTACGGATGGTACAAGTGTTGTCTCGGCTGTCTTGACAACTATCATAGTATCATGCTATCATGATATCAATTAGAAACGTCCAAATAAAGGAGCATAAAGTGCGGTATGGCTTCAACTGTTGCCACTAATATAAGGCTTCCCGAAGAGGTTTTGAAGGCACTCAAATATAGGGCCATAGAAGAGAAAAAAAGTGTGAACCAGCTTATACGGGAGGCGATAGAATTGTCTCTTAGTGCAGAGACTCAGATTGAAAGGCAGGGGAGAGACGCTTTCGATGAAATCATTGGAATAGCGAAGTCAGGGACTAAGGACGCCTCCACAAAACACGACCGCTATTTATACGGAAAGAAGAAATGAAGGTATTTATCGACACAGGAGCATTTATAGCCCTTATAGATGCCGACGACGAAAATCACAAAGCAGCCACGAGCTTTTATAAGGTCTCAGCCGAAAAAGGCAGCAGGTTCGTTACCACGAATTTCATTGTCTGCGAGACGATGAACTACCTGCGGGCAAGGGTATCACACAAAGTTGCTGTTGCCTTCAGGGAAAACCTAAAAAAAAGCGGCCTCATTAAAATCATGAGTATCACTCCTCACGTGGAAGACACGGCTTTTGCAATATTTAAACAATATTCCGACAAGGATTTCAGCTTCACCGACTGCACAAGTTTTTCTATAATGAAGTCCCTCAAATTGACCAGGGCGTTTGCCTTTGACAGGCATTTCGAACAATTTGCAAATCTGAGCCGGCTTCCCTGAATACGATGTTTGACAGGCAAGCAAAGGTTAATAGAATTGCCGAGGCTGAAGACCGAGAAGGATATAATAAAGCATTTTGCTGAACGCTGCGGGAAGTGGTAAATGGACTTTAAGACAGTTTTCACAAAGCTTCTAACGTCGTTTCAGGAGCAGAACATCCGTTATGCCCTTATGGGCGGATTTGCGATGGGGTTGTGGGGCGGACTGCGGGCAACGGTTGATTTAGATTTTCTCATCCATAAGGCTGACATGGATAAGGTGCACGCGATTATGACAAATTTCCAATATGAATGCCGGCACCGGACTGAAAATGTTTCTCAGTACATCTCCCCTTTAAGGATCATGGGGGAGGTGGATTTCCTGCATGCCTTTCGTAAAGTTAGCCTTGAGATGCTGCAGAGAGCGGAGGACAAGAACATTTTCGGTGGGTCACTAATGGTTAAGACATTGAGACCCGAGGACCTGATAGGGCTGAAACTCCAGGCAATCAAGAACAACCCTAAAAGAGAAGAGAATGACCTGGCAGATATCAGGATGCTGATTCAAGTGCAAAAAGATATTCTTGATTGGGAGCTGATCAGCGGATATTGTGATATTCTGAAGATGTACGATATGTGTGAAAAACTGAGAGCGGACGCCGAAGGATGAGCCTGTCGCCTGAAGCAGCAAAGGAGCTTCTCGATCTTGCAGGCTCTGAATCTATGCGCAGGGATATGGAAACGATTGCCTCTCGACGCCACAACCCTTTTGTCAAAGACGGTGAGGTGGATGTCGAAGCCTATATTGAATTTGTCACTGGCTTCAATGAATTCATCAACCACGAGCCAAAACCGCTCAAGCCGATGATTGATAAAGATATGAGGCTATAGACCATTTCCAAGGTAGCGGGTATCGTTTTAGACTTCAATAGGGACGGGCAAGACATCGAACAATTTGAAAATCTGAGAGAGGTTACTTTCAGAGATGATTATTAAGAAGAAAGAATCCAGACAATCTGATATAGATGAATTAATTTCTCTATTAGAGTTAAACCTAACGGATGAAAAGCGATTTTTGATGGAGAGAGAATTGAAATTACTAAAGTCAGGTGAAAAGGGAGAAAAGGATTCTACTTATTACATTGACTTTGATTTCGGTTCTTCACAGAATTGGGCTGTTATACATGATTTAAGGTTAGAGTTCGAAGATAAAGTTGCTCAAATAGACCATTTGCTGATTAGCAGATTCTTCGAATTCTATGTCTTGGAAACAAAAAGCTTCTCGTATGCCTTGAAAATAACAAATGATGGGGAATTCTTAGCTTCATATAACAATAAATATTACGGGATTCCGTCACCTATTGAACAAAATAGAAGGCATATCGTTCTACTCGAAAAGGTTATCAAAGCCCGTAACATCATGCCAACCAGATTGGGAATTCAAATGCTTCCTGCTTTTAAGAGTTATATCCTTGTCTCTCCACAATCCAGAGTGATGAGACCTTCCAATGAGCATTTCGATACGAGCATGGTTATAAAAACGGATACACTTCGTAGCCTTATAGATAAGGAGTCTGACAAAATTACAGTTTCGGGAGTAATAGGATTAGGAAAACTGTCATCAAGCGAGACTATTATGGATGTAGCCCGCAGATTGGTGAAGTCTCATAAAGCAGGTAAGGTAGACTTTAGGAGCAGGTTTGGAATCACTGACAAGGCAGCACCAAAAGGTAATAAAGTGGAACTATCATTTACAGATACTGCAAAGGCCATAAAGGCGCCAATCTGTCCTAAATGTTGTGCTGATATGGTGCTAAGAACAGCAACGAAGGGGAGTAAGGTGGGTTTACAATTTTGGGGATGCTGTACGTATCCAAAATGTAATGGAACAAGAGCCTTAAGTTAGGAGGGACAAGGAGATCCTTTATGCCATATGTGAATATCAAAATCACGAGGGAAGGTGCAACGCCTGAGAAAAAAGCGCATCTCATAAATGGAGTAACCAAATTGCTTGCGGACATTTTGGGTAAGAATCCGCGGACCACAGTAGTGGTAATTGATGAAGTGGAAACAGACAACTGGGGTATCGGCGGAGAGACCGTTACCTCAAGGAGAAACCGCGGACAATAGAAAAGGAGAGTTGATGTCCGGACCTTAGAGGTGTAATAATACAAATGAGGTCTATATGAGTATTGAAAAGCGCAGGACCACGTTTGTACTCGCAATATTGTTTTCTCTCATCCTTCATTTCATCGCCCTTGCAGGGGTTAACACAGTCTCTTTTGTAAGTGCCCTTTCCCCCGACATTTTCCTGACAAGCCTCGAGACAGAACTGCCGAAATATTCTGGGGTAATACCTTTGAAAAAGTCGTCTCTGCAGAAGAATGTCATCAAAGCGCACATGGAACCCCGGGACGATGAGAACAATACTACTGAAGAACCCGACGAACAAGATGTGCCTCCAGGAAATGACGAGGGTGCACCTCAACAAGAGGAAAACCCCGACATGGAGAATCAGCCCGAATCTCCTGATAATGCCCATGTAACAGACATAGCGGACAATAAAGAGAAGCAGCCAAACCCTCCTTTGACACAAGAGGATAGGAAAACTGCGCTCCTGAAACCCTGGAGGGAAAAACTCTACTTTGAGCTTTACTGGCTCGGCATTTATGTGGGAAATGCCACCTTCGAGGCAGTGCAAAACAACGGAGAGCTGAAGATAACCTCCCAGGCACATTCCACCCCCTTTGTTTCCACGTTCTATAAAGTAGAGGACTATGCGGAAAGCAGGATCGTTGACGGCGCGCCAGTCTATTTCAAAATTACACAGCAAGAGGGAAAGTACAGGAGCAATAAGGAGACTATATTTGACCAGAGCGGAAAGAAGGTAACCTTTGTTAACCATCTCAAAGAGACCAAAGAGGAACATGCCATGGAAGGACGCGAACTGTGGGACGTCATATCAGCCTTCTATTATCTCAGGACCCATTCCATGGAGACAGGCAAAACCATCTCCCTCAAAGTGTTTGACAGCAACAAGTTCCTTACTGCTGAGGTGACGGTTATGGGAAGAGAGCGGATTGAGGACACCAACCAAAAGGTGATAGACACCGTAATCGTGAAACCTGTTCTGAACTCAGACGGCCTTTTCAAGAACAAGGGAACCATTTTAGTCTGGTTCACTGACGATGAACAGAGGATTCCCGTGAAGATGGAGACAGAGGTGCCAGTGGGAAAAGTCACTGCAAAATTGATGAGCCGGGAGTGGGAGTGAAGAGAGAGGTTTTCAGATTTCCACGATAATGGGCATGATCATGGGTCTCCGCTCCATGGTGTTCCTGAGATATTTCTTAAGGACACTTCTCAGTTTTGCCTGAAGCAGTGAAGCATCGGTAATCAATTCCCTGTCCATTTCGTTCAGCGTTTTACTCACAAGTTCCTTCACATCGTTCATCACGTCAGGTGAGGCATCCTCAAAAATAAATCCCCTTGACATGATGTCAGGACCTGAGATGATGTTCCCGGTAAGTTTTTCCACTGCGATATGGATGAGCACAATACCATCATGGGCAAGTCTTCTCCTATCCCTCAGCACCATGTCCTCCACATCTCCCATGCCTTTGCCGTCAATAAAGACCC
>DASPUA010000435.1:0-3821 GCA_035623135.1 Thermodesulfovibrionales bacterium
GGCGCCAAGAAAGAGGGGAGATCTTCTCCCCTTCCCTTACTTCGAGATAACGCCATCGCTACATACTTATTTACGTGTCATTATTGGACTATGATAGTCTTGGTGTATGCATTATCGGATTCGTTGCTTTCAACGATAACATTTGTCGCATCCGTGACGATTTTTATCGTGTGCGTGCCGGCCGTTAATTGCCCGATTGAATAGCCAATGGAATAAATATAGTAGTTGGGTGGGAGAGGAGAGCCATAATACCATGAGTACTTTTGCACACCGTCTACGTATAAAGTGGTATAAAAGGGTTTATTGGTCGGACCGGTCCCGTTATTCAGCACTGCCCAGTCAACATAGAGTCTGTCTGTTTTCCTAAGAGGGCTTGAATCAGTGGTTGAGCCAGCCTTATTGGACACAACGATCTTGTCGGACCATCCTGCCGGTTGATAGGGGACCAGATTAGGAAAGGAACTTGTGACACTGTAAAAGTTTGCGGTAACAGTCATTGGTGCATTCATTGTAAGGACGATCGGATTGCCTGATCCGCTTATAGCACCACTCCACGAACTGAATATATATCCCGCATTGGCAGTTGCCGTCACACTGGTCGATGTCCCACTGTTATACCAGCACCCAGCAAGACAGTTGGGAACAATACTCCCTCCTCCTGCGGGACTTACTGATGTCGTCAACTGATATTGCGCTATTAATGATGCAGTATATGTGGCACCCGTCGATGATGTTGTGATCGTATGGGTCTGAGCACCTCCATCGCTCCACGAAGAAAAGACATATCTTGACCCCATTCCGGTGCTCTGGGGTGATGGGACAGATATAGTATGACTCGACCCTGGTGACCAGGCAAATGTTTGAGGCGATGAATAACTTGTTCCGTCCACATTTATTTGTTCGCCCGGAGGTGAAGTTGTCACTGTCGTGCGAGGCGAGGAGGAGCCTGAGCCGCTGGCACAGAGAGACACCTGCAGCGCCGATAATACTGGTCCAATCGGATTCCCTATGCCGTAGCCTGACTGGGTACCTGCAAAATTCAGGGCAACCGCCGCATTCGTGTTAGCGTCTACTACCGGCGATCCAGAGTCTCCTGGCTGGCTCATTACTGTATATGGCGCAACTGGGGAATACATGATCACATTGCTGAATCTCCCTGTCCCACATGGTTGACCGTAATTTACGTTAACCGTCATATTGATGCCTGTCACCGTCCCACAGGTCACCCCCGAGGAGCGACCGCTTTTGCACACTGCCTGACCCAGGAAAGGGGTAGCTGCTGAATCATTTTGGACTCCTAACCCTTGTATAGTGTGAGAAATCAGGACATCACTACTCTGGACAAAGGCGGCATCGACGTAATTTGTGGTCTGGCCATTCAGTACTAAAGGGATGTACCTTCTGAGAGCGCCGATATTAATCGCGCCCGTTGTAGAACAAACGGGTTTATTGTCAATGACCCCGGGCGAAAAGAAAGCCGTACCGATTGGCGCGTTATTGGGACACAGGCTCGGACAACCGGACGCAGCTACATGGTTGTTGGTGATAATCCCATCAACTCCCGCGGCCGTGTTATCACAGACCTTGAAACCGACAGTGCCACCCGCGCAGTACCCATTGCAAATAAGACTATTACCACCGGATACCCCCAGATTGATTGAGTGGGCCGAAATCTCTCCAACTACATGAACAACGGCAGGCATATCCTCTACGAATTTTGGTATATACTTTAGCCGCGCTTCATCATCAACAAGGATGACAATCCCGAGCTTCCCTGAACTTTCCCCGATACCTACACCATGGACACCCGGAAGACCAATAAGGTCTTCGGCATGCTTCGCATGAACCGCCCGGGCGTGTTCCATCTCGCCCTGGGAAAAGCTGTGTCTTTCGGCAAATGCCCCGGATGCAATGCCGAGAAATATGATAACAGCAAAGATAATCAAGCTTCTGATTGTCCCTAATTTCATTTTCTCCTCCTTATTGTGGGGAAAAATTCATGTCTCTGCTTGCTCTTTTCGTTGTCTTATCTATTGTTCGTGTTATCTTAAGTTTCTCTTCTGGTTAGAAGATTTCTGACGCCGTTCTTCTGGAAGCGTCATTTGTCCGGATGTGCCCGTATCTCTCCGGTCACCTCCGTCGATACCTTGTAACCACCCAGAGAACCAGGAATTTTCACGTCCGTTTTAGGTGATTGTTCGATCACATATACTTTAATGCAAGGTGTGTTGTCACAAAGGCCTTGACCGACACCAACAACGCCAGGGACAGACATTAATTCTTCCGTGTGCTTCTTTATGACCTGTTCAATCGTTTCTGAAGCCATATTGACATCCTTTTGATAATCGTCAGCTGCCACACCTATACACGATCCGGCATTTATTCCAATAGAGATCAAAATCAACGCCAATCCTTTTATGCTCACCAAAAAACCCTCTTTTATCCAATTATACCATACACCATGCAAGGCAATCCGCACTATTAACCTTCATTCTATGCGAGGAAGAGAAAAAACAATTAGGGAAGAGGTATAGGGTTAAGGTAAAGAACAGGAAATCTAAGCACACAGTATTTTCTTCATGATAGCAACTATTTCTCAGCCTGAAAGGTGTGATACTCTTGCTGGAGTTTCTGCTTTCTTACATTATTGTCTCTGAGGGGAAAGTCTCACAAGGTTTCAGCACGAGGAGTGTGTGATTCCGTAAGAAACCTTGTCATATATCAAAAATGAGAACAGGATGCAGCCCCGATTTTTGCATCTATCTCATCAAAAAAAGGATTAATAACAGTAATCGTGACTTTGGCAGAGGCAGCCTCTTTAAGGACAAGACAATAGCCTTTTCGTCCTAAGGCCAGTTGCTCAGGCCATGCTTCATTTTGTAAAGGAAATATCTCTCAAATCCTATCTTCATCCATTTGTACATGATCCCATGCCTGAGATCCGATTCCTGTCTCGGCGGAACCACGGGGCTCGCCTTCATATAGACCGCTGTGCCTCCCATATCCATGAGGCAAAGGACCTCCATCGGAATCTCCTCCGGTGGTACGCTTCCTGTTATGTCTGATACAATTGCGAGTGAAGCTGCCTTTGCCATCTTCACGGTCATATACCCTGTCTTGGGGACGCCTGTGGGCACCGGCGTCTGTTCAGCAGGGGCAATGGCCACTGCAACTCCTACAGAAAAAATATTCCTGTAGTGTGTATGTCTGTAGTTTCCGTGAACTGGGATAAAGCCCCTCGGGTTTCCGAGATGGGCTACCGCAGCCACACCCTTCATGGCAGGCGCCAGCATCGATAGCCTGAAGGGGAGCTTTGTGCCGTCCTTAAGCCTGATCTCACCCGCCACGACCTCTTCAACAGCGGTGTTCGCAATGACCTTTATGTCCCGCTTCGCAAACTCGTCCTCCATGATTCTCCTTGAATTCCTCAGGCCCCCTATGCCGAAATGGCCTATATACGGCTCTGAAGTGATAAAGACCATGGGGACCTTATGCCTCATTCTTCTCTTCCTGAGCTCTGCGTCCGTTTCGAAAGCGAATTCATAGGGCGGACCTGAACAGCTCACCCCCTGAACAGAGCCTGTGACAATCGGTCCGGGATTTTCGAGAAATTTCTCCCAAGCCCCGCGTGTCCTCTCTGCCTGATCAAGGGTGAAGATGCACTCTGTATGTCCTTGTTCAGGACCGAGCCCCGGGACCTCTTCAAATGCAAGATGAGGGCCGGTTGCTATTACGAGATAATCATAGGGAATCTCTCTTGGTTCAGTAATAACCTTGGAACCCTCTGAATCCACACCGGTGGCCTTTTCATGGATGAATGC
>DASPUA010000436.1:0-4789 GCA_035623135.1 Thermodesulfovibrionales bacterium
CATGCGGTGAATACCCTTGCGCCGCTCTTCCCCACCTCGCATTCGAACACCGTCCCCCTTGCTGCAGCAACCACGGTAGGGGTATGGATTTCAAATTCGTTCCTTCCCACCACAGACCTCATCTTCCCATCAATGAGATTGAAGATGGACCTGCCCTTTGCGTCTTTGCTGTAGATGAATTCTCTTATGATCACCTTTGATTTCTCAGCCATGGTCAGGATACTGTCGTCGATGAAAAGCAGTTTTGCCTTAGAACTCTCTTTTGTCTCAACTGTATCCTGCAGCAGGATCCCGTCTTTCAGCTTCGCCTCAATGGGCTTTGCATCCCTCTGAATAAGTGCAGCGCCCTTTAAGGCAACCACACTCCCCACATTATCTGCAGCCTCGGCAACTCCTGCTAACAGCAGGGCACCTGCTACCACGATGAGATTGAGTGTCCTCTGCCTGAGTCTTTTCATTTAAAACCTCGCATTCAAAAATAGGCTCGTAATGGAACGGTTATACGAAAACACCGATACGTTCGAATTATCATTCACATAGACCTCCCCCAGGGTGACACTGAATATGTTAGAGAGCACCTTTGTGACTGACGCCGAACCGGTGAATGTCTTGTCTTTCCTGTTGGCCCCTGTCTCAGGATCTGTGCCGCGGTATTTTTGTATATAGTAATCCGAGTCGAGGTTCACAAAGATTTTGTAGGGGAGAATGAAGGACAGCCCCGCTGCACCCCTGTCACCCCTGTAGTGCCAGAAAGCCTCCTGTGTCGCATTCACGTCATGGGCATACCCCAACCGCATCTGGACATTAGGAGAGAGCGGGATAATCTGGGCCACGCCTATATAATTGTCAGGACCTGACCTCTGCTCGTTGTCAAAAAACACCTGTGTGTTGTAGAAGGTGTAATTCCGGTACCGGTAGTCGACGATGGTAGAAAACCCCTTTCCTTCAAAGATGACCACTGAGGGAGCCAGCATATAATCGTTCCCGTACTCCTCTTGCCCCACCGATAAATATTCCCAGGAAGCTACCCCTCTTACCTGCAGCCAAGGTAAAATATTGTATGCCGCAGTAAGGTCGAAAATAGGCTGCGAGACATTATAGTGCCAGAGTGATGCATGGAGATTCTGGTAAAAATTGAACCCGGCAGAGACATCTGCCTTCTCTTCTGTGATCAAATGGTACCTCCCACTGAATAGGAATACTGCGCTCCAATCGGACTGGTGGGATATCCCCTGGGGAAGGGGATTGCCGGACGGGTTGAGGACAACGTTACTGTCGTACTGACCGCCCACTGAGACATTGAGCTCCCAGCGCTTTTCAGCTTCCATTGCTCTCATCCGCTTGAGATACCCTTCTGCGGTAGCAGAAAACTGCGTCTTGGGCGCAACCTCTATGGTGGTTTCAAAGTAGTCCCTGGCCTCGGGGTAGACTGTCTTATCGAAATAGTGAATGCCGAGCTGGAGATTGACCTGAGGGTCCTGGGGGTTCATGAGGAGCGCCTTCTTCAGCAGGTCTTCTGCCTCTCTTCTGCCCATCTGATCAAGCACAATCCCCAGATAGAGGGTTGCCTTAAAGTCATCGGGCTTTTCCTTCAGAGCAGCCTTGAAAGCCTCCTCCGAAGAATAGTAATCCTTTTTCTCCAGGCTGGAGAGCCCTGTTGACATGTATTGATCATAGGTAGTCTGTGCGGTGACGGATACTGACAGGGAAAAAACGAGAAAAATAACCAATAAGAAGTTCAATCTCTTCCCCCCCCTTATTTTTTAACTTCGTTTATATCAGAAAGAAATTGAGTTGTCAAGAAAAGAATTAAATTATAATCAATATTAATTTATGGAAAGATTAAAGGAGAATGCCGGCCATATGAAATGCGAGTCCCGCGGCGGTAAACTGAGGTTGATATTCGGCTGAAGGTCCGTCTCTCTTCGCTGCGTGGACTGCGAAAGGGAATTCAGGGTCTCAGACTATCTCAACGAGATCGACAAGGAGACATGGAACCTCATTGTCTTAAGACCGTGTAATTACGCATAAAAGCACATTACCCTCTGATTTCCTCAAACCTTTTTGCAGCAACGCCCATGGAATCCGCAAGCGCTTTATGCACGATGTTGCCGCAGTATGTATTCAGTCCATATCGCATCCCCTCATTCTCACTCATTGCTCCTGCGACACCCTTGTTCGCAATAACCCTCACATAGGGGAGAGTCGCATTGGTCAGTGCCAGGGTAGAAGTCCTCGGATACGCGCCCGGCATATTGGCAACCGTATAGTGGATTATTCCCTCCACCTCGTACACAGGGTTGTCATGGAATGTGGGACGGGAGGTCTCGACACATCCCCCCTGGTCCACGGACACATCCACGATGATTGCGCCCTCCCCCATCATGCTGAGCATGTCTCTTGTGATCAGCACCGGGGTCCTTCCGCCTGGCACAAGCACCGCTCCTATGACAAGGTCCGCATCTCTTATTTCATCCCGTATATGATGCTGGGTGAGCGGCAGGGTCTTCACCCTTCCCCCAAACAGCTCGTCAATCCTCTCCAACCCTCCCATGCTCCTGTTCAGTACAAGGGTTTCCATCCCAAGTCCCAGACAGACATGGGCAGCGTTGGTACCCACAACACCTGCACCCAAAATCAGGGCCTTTGCAGGTTCCACCCCCACCGAACCGGTGGGAAGGATGCCTTTGCCGCCATAAATCCTCTGGAGGTAAAATGCTCCCATCAGGGGAGCCATCCTTCCCGCAATCTCGCTCATGGGTAATAGGAGGGGAAGCTTGCCGTCCCTCTGTACAGTTTCGTATGCAATCCCGGTCACTTTCTTCCTCAGAAGCAGCTCGGTCAGTTCGCGGTTCGGCGCGAGATGGAGGAAGGTAAAAATTGCCTGTCCTTCCCTTATCAGGTCGTATTCCGAAGCAAGGGGCTCTTTCACCTTGACAATGAGATCAGCCCTGTTGAATAACGTTGTGCGGTCCACTATATCAGCACCTGCATGGATATATTCTTCATCAAGAAAGCCGCTCCCTTCACCCGCGCCCTTCTCTGCGAGTACTGTGTTGCCGTCCCTCCTGAGTTCTTCAGCTCCATTGGGAGTGATTCCCACCCTGTATTCCTCTTTCTTAATCTCCTTCGGCACGCCGATGATCATGAGCATACCCCTTATCGAAAAGGTTAAAGTGCTATTCCATTATATCAAAACAATATCTTTACTTTGCAAAAGACATGGCATCCTTCATCAGGACGAAAAGAGTTTTGATGTCTATATCATCCTCAGCGGCAGGGTCGGGATATCTCTCTTTAACAAAGACAGCAAAGGTCAGCAGACCCTCCAAATCGGGACTCTCGTGAAGTGCGTTCAGAGACATGCAATAACGTATCCTAGTGCCGCCTTGAGAGGATATCGTTGAGAAGCTGACGTGCGTCACTCAGGTCTGGTCTGATAAACCTCACGACGAGCTTCAGCGTTTCTTAATTTTTGATGAAAAGCTCATGATACATTTGTTTTATTTATTTATTTCTAAATCTTATAATTTACATTCTTAAAATTTCCAATTGACAATACGAAACTGACGGTCTAAGATTTAATCAGCGCTGGCTTGAGGCGGTTCCTATTCCGGGGGAAAGGGAAGGATAACCTTAAGTGATTTGAGAAGAGTTGCAACACTGAACTAAGATACTTCTCCGCAAATCAATGAGGGAAGGCGCACATGCCGTTGCAGACTCTATGTAAGGGAAATGGAGCAATGGGCGTAAAGTATTTTAGAAAATTATCGACTATTATCCCGACACTCCTTTTCCTTCTTGCCTTAAGCTCACAGGCCCTCGGAGACGATACAACCCCGGCAGTAATCAGCGCAAGCCCGACCGGTGCGAGTGTGCCCTTGAACAGCATCATAACCATCACATGGAGCGAGGACATCGATTGTTCGACCGTGAATACCGACAATATAACGATCAGCGGCGGAAGCGGCTTGTTGTCTTCAAACTGCTCGGGGAGTCAGGCAACCTTCACAACATACGGCCAGACTTTTTCGACCAACTACACCGTGACAGTCGCTGCCGGCGTTACGGACCTTGCCGGAAATCCCATGACTTCCCCTTATTCATGGAACTTTACCACCCAGCCAGATATCTTCGACACCTCCTTCAACAGTACGGGGACCATACCGGGGATAGTTACATACAGCGGTGCGGCTGGGGGTAATAACGATTACGGTTATTCAATCACGACCGATTCCTCGGGCAATATCCTTGTAACAGGGGAGAGCGACGAATCCGAGGACAATTCCGAAATGGTCATATGGAGGTATAAACCTGACGGAACGCTCGACACCTCCTTCAACAGCTCAGGCACAAAGCCGGGAATAGTTACATATAGCGGCGCTACAGGGGGAAATTATGATTACGGCTATTCAATCACGACCGATTCCTCGCACAATATCCTTGTAACAGGGGCGAGCACCAATGCCTCGGGAAATCAGCACATGGCCATATGGAGATATAACACAAACGGCATGCCCGACACTTCCTTTAACGGCACAGGAATAGTTGTTTCTCCTGGTGCGGCTGAGGGAAATTCAGATACTGGCAACTCAATCACGACCGATTCCTCAGGCAAAATCCTTGTCACAGGCTATAGCTGGAATGAAAGCGATCCAGAAATGGTCATATGGAGATATAATCCGGACGGAACTCTTGACACCACTTTCAACGGCACGGGAATAGTTGTCAGTGACAATATGACAGGAGCAAATGGCGACCAGGGCAACTCAATTGCCCTCGACACATC
>DASPUA010000437.1:0-3674 GCA_035623135.1 Thermodesulfovibrionales bacterium
TTCTGCGCGCGATCCCAGTCACGCTGGGCGTCCACCAGTTTCGCCTTCATCTGGAGCACGTTGGCGTCGGCACTGATCTTGTTGGCCTCGGTCTGCTTTAGTTGGGCCTTGGCAGTTTCCAGGGCGGCAGCATAGAGTGAATCATCAATTTTTGCCAGTACCGTGCCTTTCGCGACAGCCGACCCATAGTCAATGGTATGCCCGAACTCATCCTTGCCGAAGGCCATAATAATGCCGGCGACCTGAGCGCCCACGTTGACTACTTGTTCCGGCTCCACCGTGCCTGTCGCGCTGATCGTGGGCACTAAGTCGCCCCGTTTCACCGGAACGGTTTGAAATGTCGGCTCCCTGGTCCCTTTGGGCCAAAACAACCAGACGACGGCGACCAACACGGCGAGCACCCCGATTACCAGGGTTATGGTCCCCCCTCGTCGTGGCATGATGTTTTGCATCATCTTTAGCATGATTCTCTCTCCGGTTTATAGCTTTGCCGTCTTCCGTCAAGCTGCCCGCTTCTATGAGTTCAATTTATTTACTCATGAGGAACGTGCTATTCTATAGGTGCGATAGTGCATAACGGTTCGTAATAGGCATTGTATTACGGAGCAGGCCTCAGGATTGGCCCTTGGACCGCTTCAGGTAACGCAGGCGCCGGTATGACGCTTAGCGCTGCAGCGGGGCTGCGGCCTCAGATGGCAACTCGTGTTCGGTTTAGTGATGTGAGGCGCAAACTCGGTATGATATTGTATATCAGCAGTGCATTTTTACCAACGAGTACACTATTCCAGGCGTGAGACGATCTTAATCGTGCGCAGAGGACTCAACTACAACCTCCTTTGTCGGGTTTGGCTTCCCATCCCCCCTTTTCCATTACCGCCAATAGAATATTACTACCAGTCTCTACTGTACTTAGACAGCAGTGATGAAAAAAGGTTTAATTACGCTTGACTAAGGAGAACAGGTATTTTCAGCATGAAAATGAAGGCCTAACTTCTGGGCTAGGCTCGTAACGTATAAAATATTGTCACTTGGTGATTTAATGGCGTCGAATAGCACGTTTGCTGTGGACGCCGCAGAATTCAGATTGGAATTTTTTAAGTTGCAGAAATTGACGGGCACACCGGAAACAGGAAAGTTTCACCAACATGCAATGCAAACAGACTGGCGCGCTTCATTGAGGATATATCCGTTATCCGTTGCGCTGACAACCTGCCCAGCCGCAATGAGAGAGCCTTGCACTTGATGAGTATAAACAAAAAGGGATGCCCTGTCAGGGACATCCCCATAAAACAAACAATTCACGATTAATCAATCCTGTACATCTTCCATATTGACCGGATAGGCAGAGCTTCTAAGTATTCCCGTGAGAGCAAAGAAGGTAGGCATATACGAACCTTTTTTTTGCGGGAAACATCAGCATCCGACCGGGGCTTTCTTCTTCATCATCGGGGTAACTTTTTCAGCTTTCTTTTTGCCGCCTTCTTCCTTGTACTGCACCGTTACCTGGTCACCCACTTTCACACCTTTAATCAAAGAACTGGCACCCGTCTCACAATCAAAGCCCACATCAACCGTGCCGCTCTTTAATGTAAGAGTGCCCTTCGCAGCATCCACCGCGGTGACTTCTCCAGACATCTCCGCCGCAAGGGCTACTCCAACAAACGCCAACAGCACAAAGACAACAAGGAAAAACGGCATTACACGTTTCACACATCCACTCATAAGTACACCTCCAATTAGTGAGATTTGCGATGCTAAATCCAAAGCATGCGCAATAGGTTGATCAGAGAAATAGCACTGGTCAAGATGCAAACTCAAATATATATTCGAGACACCGTTGTTTTCCCGAGGCTGGATCGATCGTGTTTACCGATTCTCTATCATGGGTACTGCGCCTCAGAAGACGCTGTGTTAGCGAGCCTGGCGATGAGCATGCCACACCCCTCACATTTTCCTGAATAAGTATATTCTTGATGCCCCGAGTTGTCAACAGTTTCGTACGGGTTTATCGGGGTTCCCTGCAGGCTCATTATTAAACAGTTTCAATAAATGGAAACAGTAACAGCAGAAGGAAAAAGGTGTGGCTGCTTGCATCAACAGCTATTTTGCACGTTTTCTAAACATGTGCCATTTCGTGGCCGCCAACTGCTCTCTGCAATTTTAGCAACGCGCGACAAGTGACAATCAAATCCAGAGTGTAACTCGCCTCTTACGTGCAGCTGGCCGGCCTGCACGGTTTTGTAGCTCCGTCCGGTTAACGAGACAGGCGGAGATAACTCTAGTCCTCCCTTGGTTCGGATCCCAATACAGCGGCGAAAGATTACTTCATAATCGCAGCGCCTGCTTTGCAAGCCACCTCATCTTGCGATCCCGTCCCGCCGGAACACCCGATCGCGCCAATGATCTTCCCCCCCTCCACGAGCGGAATCCCGCCGCGTGAAGCCATGATCCCATCAAACGTTAGGATGTAGTTCAGATTGTTGAGTTGGATGGCGTTCTCAAATACTTTCGTTTCGCGACGAAAGGTAACCGCCGCGCGCGCTTTATGTTCCGAGATCTGGATCGAGGCAAGTTGCGCCCCATCCATACGCTGGAAGGCGACGAGATTGCCGCCGGGGTCCACGATGGCCACGTTCAACTTCCAATCGTGCTTCTTCGCCTCTGCCGTGGTTGCTGCGATGGCCGCCTCGGCGCGTTCGAGCGAAATTGGCGCCCCATAGGGGATGTCGAAGGGCATCTTCTCCGGTATGGTATCGAGAGGATTCGGCTGTGCAGACTGTTGCGCACGAACCGGGCTAACTCCGAGCACTGTAGCGCAGAGTATGACCATGATCAAGACGGATCTTTTTTGCATGCTGGCTTTCCTCCTTTGGGTTGACTGCTGTTGTTCACAACTGTTTTCTTCTTCAGACGGACCGAGTGTCTCCAATGTGGTATGAAGCCTGATATCAGCCGTTCCGACATTTGCGCGTAATGGGCAATGAGTGCAGGTTGGAAACTCACCCGCAAGTCGTAGGCGCTGTGTCGAGGGCAGGATCGCGACGCCTCACCACGTCATTAACTAGGTCGACCTAACGCTTTAAAAGCGTAGAATCCGATGATGAGAAAGATTGTTAATCTACAGTATGATGCAGATATCCATGCCTCCGTGAGATGGTAACAGCTCCATGGATTCGAGATTTTCTTTAAGAATCGTACAGCCCGAGGTCTCGTGAATGCATAGGGAGATATGTGTAAAAAGGGGCTGAATAAATTAAACCGCAGAACAAAGAATTTTATTTGTACTCTTTCCACTTCACAGATCTTCAGCTAAGAATATAGTGACACATCATGAACACGCAAAAAATTCTGAGTTTATTGTTTGAATCCTGCCGCTGCGACTAGAGCAGCGCCTGTTTCATGGACTGCCCACAGAGCATGATTGGCGGAAATATTCATCGTTGACAAGCAGATAGACAAATAAGCGAGGCCCTAGGTCCTGTTGCTTATCGTCAACCGCCTGCAATCAGCCGGTATTCAATCATCGCGATGAGAAGAATGAGTTGACTTCCCCTCGCAGCGCGGTCATTTATCAAGAAATGACAATACCTCCTCGTGGAATCGCGCCATGGCCTCGATGTGCGGAATATGTCCAACATTTGGTAGTTCAACGAGGGAAGATCCGGATATGAGCT
>DASPUA010000438.1:0-5106 GCA_035623135.1 Thermodesulfovibrionales bacterium
CAGTGGTTGTCTTTCCCTCATTTTCAACAGAACTCGTCACTACGAAACTCTTCACAGGATCCCCGGAGGAGAGGAGGACGCTTGTACGAAGCGCCTTATATGATTCCCCGACCGCTGATTTCGGGTCTGTGAGAACCAGGGATTCAATAGGCCTGTCCTGCGCATCAGCTTTCTTGATACGAGGGACTATCCCGAGAAGAGGAAGCGCCAGTTTCTCTTCGATATCCTCGGGACCCTTGAAGGTATTATCGAGATACTCGAGGAAGAACGCAAGGCCCACACCACCGCTCAATCCCAACATAATCGCGAGAAGGAAGTTCTTGAAGGAATTCGGGTTGATAGGACTTTTCGGTATCTCGGCCTTGTCAAGGACATAGATATTGAAAGACTTCACCTCCTCGACAAGAGTCGTTTCCTTTACCCGTTTGAGCAGGGCTTCGTATATCTGCTCATTCATCTCCACTTCATGCTTGAGCACATCAAACTGCATGCTCTTTGCGGTTAATGACTGGGCCTCTCCCTTTCCCCGCTCAAAGAGGACTCTGAGGTTCGCTTCATTTGCCTTCGCGAGTTCATACTCATTTTTTCTTGAAGCGATGACCCTCTTTATCTCGCTGTCCATTTTCTCCCTGAGTGATCTGATGTCTCCCTTTGCCTTGATTATCAGGGGGTGTCGATCACCATACTTTTTTGACAGTTCCATAAGTTGCTTCTCGGCCTTTATCTCCTCATCCCTGAGGGACTGTATCACGGGATCTTCTGTCATCCCAGGCATAGTCATTGCATCACGGGGATTGTCGGAAAGAGCCTTCACCTGGTTATATAAGACCTCAGTTTCTCTTCTCCTCGTCTCAGCAGCCATGAGCTGGGAACTCAAGCTCTGAATTTTTGGGGAAGTAACGGCCTCCTTATCCCCGATAGTGAGAAAATCTTTGTTCTTTATGTACTCCTGGAGTGCCTTCTGTGACTCTTCCATCCTTATCTTCTGTTCATCGAGTTTTTTCGTCATCCAATCTACCGCATGTCTTGTGGTTCCCATCTTTATCTCGAGGACCTGGTCAAGATAAGCGTCTGCATATGCATTCGCAAATTTCGCAGCAAGCACCGGGTCGGCATGAACATAACTGAGATTCACGAGACGGCTATTCTTTATAGGCTCCACACTCAACCCCCCCTGGACCATTTTGGCAAGGGCAAGGCCAACATCGTCTAACTTCGCTTCAGCCTTCTTTCCCTTATTATTGAAACCAAAGAGATCCCAGAAGCCGCTCAGCACTCCACCTCCTGTTTTCCCCGTGGGTTGAGGAGTTTCCGTAGGCTTATCAAGATTGAGATTCTTCACCACCTTATACGCAACAGCGGTACTCTGAATGAGTTCCATCTGGGTATTATAGTACTCCTCAGAGTAGTAGCCCTCATAGTAGGGATCCCTCAGATTCACAATATTTGCACTTTCTTTATCAATAAGGATCCTGGTAGTTGCCCTGTAGACAGGTGTCTTGGAAAATATACCTATGCTTGCTACGACAATAATGAGAAGTGAAACGGTGAGAATGCTATACCTTCTCTTAACAATTACTTTTAAGTAGTCTCTGAGATGAATTTCCTGTTCTTGTTCTTCCTGCATGCCACTCCTGAATCGCTCAGAAAAGGCTCTCGGGCACGGTGATGATGTCGTCGGGCCTGACGAGTTCATCGAGCCCCACCTTTTCCAGAATAACCTCCTTGCCGTCCTGTATTCTCTTTATGCTTATCCGCCTTTGCGAGGCGATCTCGGTAAACCCTCCCGCCAATATGACTGCCTTAAACACCGTGATCTGCTCTTTAAACTTAAACATGCCAGGGCTTTTCACCTGCCCCAGCACATAATAGGATCCTCCCTTTGGGATATATATGTTGTCTCCATCCCGCAATGGCTGGTCAACGGTCGTATCACCCTTTTCGAGCAATTTGCCGATATCAACAGTGATGCTCTGCTCACCTTCAGGAGACTTTCTCTTTATGATGGCCTCATCTCCCGCACCCGTGGTAACGGGACCTGCCCTCAAAAGCAGTTCAAGGAGTGTGGTGGCTATCGGCAGCTCATAGAGTCCTGGCCTCGCAATCTCCCCAAGAAGCGTAACCTTCAAACTTCTGAATTGCTCTATAGATACAGTCAGCTGGGGATCCACGATATACCCTTCGGCGAGCAGTGAACTTAGCTTCGCCGCAATCTGGGATGTGGTCATGCCCTTCACCTTCACCTCACCCAATAAGGGGAAAAAAATGGTCCCCTCTTCACTCACTTTTGCCACAGTGGTCAGGTCAGGGTTATCGTATACCGTGATCTTCACCACATCCCTTTCGCCGACGACATAATCCTGAGAGTACAATGGAGGCACAAAAATGACTGTGAGGAGGAAAATCTGCGCATACAGAAGATGCTTGAACCACGGCTTCATCAACGTCACACCCATGCTACGGTGTTACCCTGAGCGTGAGCCATATCTGATTACTCTTGTACGTGTACACATCGATATTCGAGTTCCTATTAGTATACATATATCCCAGTTCAACTCTCAACCAGCGTTTGATCTGGTAGAAGAGCCAAATGGCTGCATTCCATGTGTTATCAATTCTTGGATTCCCACCAAGAACTCCATAATATTTATCCTCCCCGTAACTCAAATCTCCCCGCACATCGATCTTTCCGGTAATCCTGTGATAGTACTGGAGCAAAAAACCTGTGGTCAGATAAAAAGAGGTACCAACGACGTTCGTCTCATTTGGCCTCCTGTATGCAGCGAGTATGACCGAATTCTTGGGATCAAAATTGTGGTTTATATCCACCCTCCACACAAAATTATTGTATTTGCCAAGGCTCGAATCGTCAAAGCTTGTTGACTCAGATCCCGCCTTGACTGTTCCCTTGCTCTTTGCGGTCACATCCCATTCAATGCCTCCATAAAGATAATTTTCCGTGTTGTTCAGACCATGGTCGTCGTAATCGAATTTCACCCCCTGGTACTGTACGAATGCTGAGAGTTTCGGGGTAAACGCGTAATAGAAATACCCGGCGATGGTATTGTCCGTTTCATTCCTGTAGCTGACTCTCTCGGCATCATAATTAAGGATGTGATTGGTATAGTCAAATCTTATTTGATACCGAGTGGAGAACTTATATCCCAGGCTCGCAGTCACGGCATTTTCATGGTACCAGTCAAGCTGAGGAGTGACATTCACGCTATACGGGTCATGGGCTCTCCTGAAAACTTCATACAGGTCGAGTGTAATACCGGTGGAGGGCATTTCGTAGCCAAACTTTGCCATTGCGATGTAACCTACTCCATTGCTGACCGTGAATCTATCGAATTCCTCGGAATCCAGCCTAAATTGCATATCGAGGTGGTATCTGCTCCTGTCCCTCGCCACCGTCACCATAGGCAGTTCTATGTTGAAACCAGGGCTGATTATGGTTTTGAAACCACCGACTACATCGGTATTGGTACAAAAAATATTATCAGTGTATTCCTCTGTCACTGCCAAGGAAGGACGAAACTCGAAGAAACCGATTCTGTATGCATAACAATTGCTGCATATAAAGAGACTAAGCAGGAAAAATAAGCTTGCTAGTATGAATTTTTTTATTTTCATTAATATGCATATAGCAATATACATGCCAGACAGTTTTATAATATTCTGACACGTTTAATTGCAAAATAGGATGAGTTTACTATTATTTAGGAGACTTTTGCAAGCTTTAAAAAGAAGGGAGAGCAGAAGGATACTTGTTCTTATTGGTTAATTTTCGGACACATGGCTGATTTTCACGCACACGGGGCAACAGCCAGAGCGTGGTTTGTTTACGGTCTGAAGGGGCTGACCGGAATGCCACCCCCGCCTCCGCCCACAGTGGCAGCGCGAGCTGTTATTACATTGTCCCAAAGGCAAGGGTAACCCCGGCATTCCAGTATCCTCGCCAGGGCGTCAACCGGTATTCCGGCCAGAATACAGCAGGTGAGGATCACCTCAGAGTTAGCATCTGCCCTGAATGCCGCGGTGATTACATCCTCTAATTCCCCCCCCGCATCAATGGCGCACCTCACCACCACGCACGGGGAGTGACCAAGCAATATGGCATTCTCGACTACTTGGGCGGAACTCATTCCTGCTTTTATCAGATCAACTACCACCTCGCAGACACCTTTTCCTGTGGAGAGTTCCTTTGCGAGAGTATACCTGATGGTGCTGTCAGGAGGGGGGATGTCTTTTACCTCTGAGATCGCAGGAGAAGGAATCAAGCCAACAAATATTGCCGCTACAAATGCTGCAATTAAAACCTTCTTCATTCTCACATAGTAAGAATATCATGACATTGACGCTTTGTCAAGAACATTGATACAATAGCTGCGATATGCCCAAGATCACAGTAAACGATTTTCTCAGGAAAAAGGCCGAAAGGCAAAAGATCAGCATGATAACTGCCTACGACTACCCCTTTGCCCTGATTGCTGATGAGGCAGGGATGGACGCTATACTTGTGGGCGATTCTGTGGGTATGGTTGTTCAGGGGCTCGAAAACACCCTCCCTGTTACCATGGATGAGATGATTTATCATGTGAAGATGGTCTCAAGGGCAGTAAAGAATGCCATGGTGATAGGGGACATGCCCTTCATGTCGTATCACGGGAGCAGGGAAGAAGCAGTGAAAAACGCGGGGAGATTTCTTAAAGAGGCAGGCGCGTCCGCCATAAAGATCGAGGGAGGGGCAGAGGTTGAGGGACTTATCAGGGCCATGACACGAGCGGATATCCCTGTCATGGCGCATATCGGACTCACTCCCCAGGCAATCCACCGAATGGGTGGGTTTAAGGTGCAGGGAAGGTCAGAGGAGGCCGCAAAAAGATTGCTTGAGGAAGCGCACATTGTTGAAAATGCAGGTTCATATGCGCTTCTGCTTGAGGCAATTCCCATGGATCTTGCAAAAAAGGTTACCGAAGAACTTTCAATCCCCACTATAGGGATCGGTGCCGGCCCCCATTGTGACGGACAGGTCCTGGTCCTCCATGACGTGCTGGGGTTATTCGAGAGATTCGTGCCAAAATTTGTAAAGCGCTATGCAGACCT
>DASPUA010000439.1:0-2750 GCA_035623135.1 Thermodesulfovibrionales bacterium
GCATTCAGAATCTCATAATGAAAGAATCGATGGTTAGGAGAAACAAACTTCTTTCACGACTTGCTGGGGCGTTAGGCGTCCTTATCATCATCCTGTTGGCCTTCTTCTTTCTTCTCCCGAAACTCGTTGATCTTAATTCCATAAGAGAAAAAATCAAGACCGGCATTTCCCAGAAAATCAGCGGCACCATAGATTTTCAGAAGATGGAGGTCTCATTATTCCCCCGCCCCAGGATACTGATCAACCAGGCAAGGTTCTCCTTTCCGGGAACAGCACATGGGACCATCAACTCACTAAGAATTTATCCCCACATACTTCCGCTTTTCTCCGGAAAGGTGCGAATCGGCAGGATTCAGGTTGATTCCCCCCACATATCCCTCACCGTTTCCGGAAAACAGAAAGAAGGGATGAAACCGCCCCTCTCAGTTCAGGCAATGGAAGAGAAGGTCTCTGCATTGCTGAGCTCCCTTGCATCGAATGCACCAGGCACCAGAATCGGCATAGACAAGGGAAGGCTAAGCATTTCTGATATGAACCGGTCTCTTTTCTTGTTCCAGGATATCGAGGGACAGATTGTGCTCCCACCCCGAGAAGCCAGCATTACCCTTACTTGCGGCTCCACCATCTCAAAAAGCATGTCCCTCGGCATACGATTGGATCCAAGAAATCTCAAAGGAATGGGTACCTTCAAACTCACGGGTATGAAGCTGCAGCCGATTGTGCAGCACTTTTTTCCAGACTTTGTGAGGCATCTTGGAGATTCTGAGGCAAATCTCATACTCTCATTTAAAATGCTCGGGTTCAAAGATATTCAGGCGGAGGTGCAAGGCTCATTCCCTTACCTCACTTTCATGGATAAGAACGAAAAAGTTCCCCTAAAGGGGGTTAGCATACACGCAGGCCTTGTCCTGGCCGGTGACAAGACCGAGATAATGTTAAACGAATTGAAACTCGAGCAGCCCCGGCTCGCCTTGAGCGGTTCGCTCGTCATGGACAAACGTATGCAGAATGTCAGCATAGAGATAAGCGGCAGTCAGGTGGACGTCCCGTCCTTGCGGAATACTGCTCTCTCTCTGGCAGGAGGACTGCCCATCGTGCGGAATATTTTTGCGTATGTGAGGGGAGGAAAGGTTCCCTCCATTACTGTGCGCAGCCAGGGAGCATCAATGGAAGACCTCGGAAAAACAGAGCGCGTATCTATCAAGGGACTTATGCAGCGGGGAGAGATTTTTATACCAGGTCCGCAGCTCGATTTTAAGGAAGTAAACGGAGATTGCATTATTTCGAAGGGAATCCTGGACGGAACAAATGTCGAGGGAAACCTTGGAAATTCACGGGTGAGAGACGGAACACTGAGGGTGGGACTGAAAGGGAGTGACGTCCCACTCCATATTGATGCAGCAATAAAGGCAGACCTTGCAGAGGCGAGGAACATCCTGGGACGTCTGATAAAGGATGGGTCGTTCCTAAAAGAACTCGGCCTCATCAGTACCATACGTGGCGAAGCAAAAGGAAGGCTCATCCTCGGAGAAAGCACCGCCTTCATCAAACCGCGCGTAGAGTTATCTGAAATCTCTTTTGCTACTGAATATCAGAGACTCCCCTTTCCCCTTGTGGTGAAAGGAGGTCAGTTCTCTTATGATGAGACGCGAATCAGCACGAAAAGACTGAGCGGCACGCTGGGCAAGTCCTCATTCATTGAACTTGATGGCGAATTACGCCCCGGGGCTGTCCCTTCCCTTGAAATTCCATCAGGAAAACTAAGAATTGTCCAGGATGAGATCTATCCATGGGTAAAGTCCCTTGAAGGATTGAACAATTCCCTGAAGGACCTGCGGTCTTTGGGGGGCATACTCAATCTTGACACCATCAACCTTAAAGGTCCCTTGATGAGGCCCAATGAGTGGGGCTTCAGACTGACGGGTCACATTGAGGACCTTTCAATGGACTGGGCGATTCTCCCCGGCCCTGCTTTTTTGAAAAAAGGAGTTTTCGAGGCGAGTGAAGAAAAGATCTCGCTCACAGATGCACGTGCGGAAATGGTCGATGCCTCGGTGACCCTGTCAGGAATTCAGCATGGGTATCTTGGAAACCGCCAAAGAACGGACCTCACCTTCCAAGGGAAGATGGGCCCACAGTCCTTCGGATGGGCCTCAAAGCTCGCACACTTGCCCTCTCAATTCTCTTTAAGGGATCCGGTCACTTTCGAACATGCACATATCGCACTTGCAGAGGACTCAACGCTCTTCCAGGGAACGTTGAGGGTTCAGAAGGGGCCGAAGATCACCGTTGATTTACTGAAACATCCGAAGGGGCTTGCCGTAAATAAGCTTGTTATCAAGGATTCCTCATCTGACGCGACGCTCTCCCTCGATCTCCAGGAAGAAACATTCAAACTTGGGTTTGGCGGAAAACTGAGCTCAGAGACATTGGCTAGGCTTGTCACAGATGAGGAATTGCCCCAAGGGAGGATCGTGGGAGATTTCAGGGCAGACATCCGGAGAGAGAAGCCATACCAGTTCACTGCCAAGGGGAAAGTCAGAGGAGAGGGTATCGTTATTCCTTCTAAGTGGGGAATGTCGATAAAAATAGAGGACGTCTCTCTGGCCGGCGACGGCAGCAGTCTTGCCATAGGACCTTCTTCCCTCATGTTATATGACACACCTTTTTCTCTTAAAGGCAACCTGAATTTCGCGCAAGAGGAGCTGGCGATCGATATGGACCTCTCCGCAGACCGGATTGAATGGAAA
>DASPUA010000440.1:0-2902 GCA_035623135.1 Thermodesulfovibrionales bacterium
GATGGGGGTGCTTTTCCTCTTTTTTTCCTATTCCCTCGCAGCAGATTTCTACAGGCTTCTCATATATTTGGGTGGTTCCATCTTCAGCAGGGATCTGTCCACTCTGAGACTCTCCCCCGGGTACGCGTTTTTTCTTCCCCTTGGCCTCTCTCTGGTTACTTCAGTTTACGGCTATTTCGAGGCAAGAGACATCCGTACCGAGAGGTGGACACTCAAGAGCCCCAAGATTCCTCAGGAGGTTGGGAGGCTGAAAATTGTTCACATCTCTGATGTGCATCTCGGCCTGATCGTGAGAGAGGAGAGATTGAAGAAGATACTTAGGAAGGTGAGCGCAGAAAACCCTGATATCCTGGTTTCCACAGGTGACCTTGTGGATGGAGAAGTATGTAGACTGAACGGACTTGAGGATCTGCTTAAGGAGATCAGGCCGAGGTACGGGAAATTTGCGGTAACCGGGAACCATGAATTTATTGCAGGGTTTGAAAATGCGAAGTGCTTTACAGAAAATGCGGGGTTCACCCTTCTGAGGGGAGAAGGACTTACAGTTCAGGGAATCCTCAATATTGCAGGAGTTGACGATCCCACGGGAAAGAGATACGGCCTTGTGAAGGACATTTCGGAAAAGGCGCTGCTCTCAAATCTCCCTCAGGAGAAGTTCACGCTCTTTTTGAAACATAGACCTCTTGTGGACAAGGATGCAAAGGGGCTTTTCGATCTTCAGCTCTCAGGGCATATTCATAAGGGCCAGATATTCCCCTTCAGTATCATCACCTGGCTCTATTATCCGGTCAATTCCGGGAAGATGAATCTCACGGACAACGCATTCATGTATGTGAGCAGGGGAGCGGGCACATGGGGACCTCCCATCCGATTTTTATCACCGCCTGAGGTGGCGGTCATTGAACTTGTCCATGGGTCCTGAGTCTGCAATGGTCACTTCCCGATACAGAATTCGCTGAATATCCTGTTCAGGATATCTTCTGTGGTGACCGCACCAACGACTTCTCCCACCCTGTCGAGGCCATCACGCATCTCCATGGCAACGATTTCAAGGGGCAGGGACGAGTCAATGGCAGCAGAGGCATTCGTAAGGGCAATGAGGGCATTGTCAATGGCAACCTTGTGCCTGAGGTTGGTAACGATAACCCCGCTGTTTCCCTCCAGTTGACCGATGTCGCTTCTCTCCGCTCTTGTCTTGCTACGATGTCCGATACTCACCTCAACGATCGCCTCTTTGAGAAGGTCAAGTCCGCTACCCGTCTTTGCGGAAATTTTCACTATGGTCCCGGAATATGGAGCAAGTCTTTTTTCAAGACTGTTCTCAGCAGCGGGCAGGTCAGATTTGTTGACCGCGATAATGTTCTTTTTCCCTTTGATCTTTTCGAGGACCACGAAGTCTTCTTCATGCAGGGCATTTGTTCCGTCAATGATGCCTATTGCAAGATCCGCATCACCAATTGCCCTGAGGCTTCTTATCACTCCCTCCTTTTCTGCCATCTCATGGGTCTCTCTTATCCCTGCGGTGTCCATAATCCTTACGGGAAGGCCTTGAATGTTGAGGCACTCCTCAAGCACATCCCTCGTAGTGCCGGGGATCTCGGTCACGATTGCCCTGTCACGGTTGAGAAGGGCGTTTAGGAGCGATGACTTTCCAACATTGGGTCTTCCCACTATTGCGACCTTCAGCCCCTCCCTGAAGAAACGGCCCTCTTCAAAGCTCTTTGAGAGGAGCATGAGGGCATTCATAACACTGTGAAGCTCGGTCCGGATGCTCTCCATTGATGCGGGCTCAATCTCTTCGTCAGGAAAGTCTATGTATGCTTCGATATGGGCGCAGAGGAATGCTATCCTCTCTCTTAACCCGACAATCTTCTCGGAGAGACCTCCTGAGAGCTGTTCCAGGGCCGCTTCCCTCGATTCATCGGTCTTTGCCCGTATAAGGTCCATGACTGCCTCGGCCTGCGACAGGTCTATCCTGCCGTTCAGAAATGCGCGCTTTGTGAATTCTCCTGGTTCTGCCAGCCTGGCGCCGTTTCTTAATACCAGCTCAAGGGTCTTTCTGAGCGGAAGGAGACCACCGTGGCAGTTTATCTCCACCACGTCCTCCTTTGTATAGGTGTTCGGTGCCCTCATTATTGAAACAAGGACTTCATCGATAGTTGCACTGGTTGAGGGGTCATGTATGAAACCATAGGTAAGTGTATGCGATTTGGATTGTGAGAGTTTTTTACTCTTTGGCGATGAAAAGAGTTTCTCCACAATAGGGAGGGCATCCCTGCCGCTCAGCCTCACAATGCCGATGCCCCCCTCGCCCAGTGGAGTAGAAATGGCTGCGATGGTGTCGTCGAACATACAGTATTATAACTGACCACAGCACTATGCATGTCTAAAGAAAATGCTGTACTTGACATGTGTATATGATAGCAATATACTTAGAATATGCCGTCTGATTTATTGGCGAATTGCACTGGATTTGAATGGGACAGTCACAACGCAGAGAAGATTTGGCTCAAGCATCAAGTTTCGCTGTCAGAGTGCGAACAGATATTTTTCAATCTCCCGATGATTGTTGCTGACGATGTGAAACATTCAGAGCAGGGAAACCGCTTCTTTGCCCTTGGCCAGACCGATGCGGAAAGATTGTTGTTTGTGGTCTTCACGGTTCGAAACAATAAGATCAGGGTAATATCAGCAAGGGACATGAATCGAAAAGAAAGGAGAGTGTATCAGTCCCATGAAGAAGAAAGTGCCTAAGTTCAAAAGCGAAGATGAGGAAAGAGCGTTTTGGACAACTCAGGACTCAACCGAGTTTATTGACTGGAAAAAGGCAAAGAGAACTTTATTGCCGAAGTTAAAGCCTTCGGTCAAAACAATTTCCCTTCGCCTTCCCGAAGCAATGCTT
>DASPUA010000441.1:0-2147 GCA_035623135.1 Thermodesulfovibrionales bacterium
GATGCTGAGGGAAGGATGGTCCTTGCAGACGGTATCGGGTATGTGAAAAAATTTAAGCCAAAGGTTATAATAGATATCGCAACCCTGACAGGCGCATGCGGGGTTGCACTGGGTAACGAAGCAATCGCAATGATGGGCAACGATAGCACAATTATGGAGAGATTAAAGAAAATCGGCGATGAGGTGTATGAGCGGGTCTGGCAGATGCCCCTTTATGAAGAATATCTTGAGTATATAAAAAGTGATGTTGCAGAGATCAAGAATTCCGGAGGGAAGACAGGGTCCCTCGTGACCGCAGCTTTTTTCCTGAGAGAATTTGCCGGAGACACGCCGTGGGTGCATCTCGACATCGCCGGCACGGCTTGGACAGAAAAGGACAAACCTTATGTGCCTAAGGGTGCCACGGGCATTGGTGTGAGGCTTCTGCTGAATTTATTAAAGGATATGAAATGAAGACATTGAAATTGCTGCTTGTCGTCTCTTTCCTTTTGGTGCCTTCGCTGGCCTTTGCGTGGGGGCCTCTCACGCATATGTACCTGGGAAGCGAGATAGTCTCCCTTGGCTCTTTGCTCCCTGCAGGAGTGTATGCGCTCATAAGGAAATATAGGCATGATTTCCTTTACGGAAACCTCGTGGCGGATATTATCATCGGGAAAAAATTTCTCCCTGAAGACAAAAACCCCCATAGCTGGGATGTAGCATTAAACCTTTTCGATTCAGCAAAGACCCAGCAGCAGAAGTCATTTGTGTTCGGGTATATGAGCCATCTCGCGGCAGATACCGTGGCCCACGGAAGCTTCACTAACACCAAGAGGAATATTGGGCATACCCTTGTGGAGCTTAGGGCAGACAGTATGATTGACAAGAGATATTGGCTCCAGGCAGTAAAGATAGACAGAAAGGTCCAGATGAGGAACGACAACTTCCTCGAAAGGTCACTCGAAAGCGCCCTGTTCTCTTTCAAGACGAACAAGAGGATATTCAAGGGAATGCTCCTGCTCTCCTGTTTTAACAAAGAGAGGGTGGGCGAATTTATCCAGAAGAATGCCCTCGATCCCTCTGTGCTCACCAGGGGTAATATCCTCCAGCTCCATACCGATTCCCTGGACCGCATGGTGGATATCCTGTGCAACGGGAAATCTTCTCAAGTGATTAATGAGAGTCCCATGGTCAGCATCAGATACCGCAAGGCCTCATGAGTGGTAGGCAAACCCCGAGCGAAGAGGTTTTATTTCCAGTCTCCAATTATAGCCCCTGAGTTACTCTATGCGTGATATGCTGGGGAGAGAGGATGCGATTTCTGTGGAAGAAGCGCAGAAACGCATTGCGGCTCACATCATTGCAAAAGAGCCTGCCCGAATAGCGTTGCCTGTTGAGGAATCTTATCACAGAGTTCTTGGGGAAGACGTCCTTTCCCCTGAAGACCTGCCCTCCTTTTCACGCTCCACAGTAGACGGATTTGCGGTACTCTCAAGCGACACCTTCGGGGCGAGCGAAGGCCTTCCCGCATATCTAAATGTTACGCATGAAATCTTGATGGGCGAGGAGGCCCTTTTTAGCCTCAAAAAGGGAGATGCGGCAAAGATTCCTACAGGTGGGATGCTCCCCAAAGGCGGCGATGCAGTGGTAATGCTTGAGTACGCCCAGTGCACAGATGAAGGATTAATGGAGGTATTCAGACCAGTAGCCCCCGGTGAAAATGTGATTCTTGAGGGGGAGGACGTGCGAAAGGGTGAAAGAATCCTGACAAGAGGAAGTATGCTCAGGCCTCAGGATGTGGCTGCCCTTGCAGGCGTGGGGATTACAGAGGTGATGGTGTACGAGAAACCTGAGGTCTCGGTCATTTCCACTGGAGATGAAATCGTCCCTGCGAAGAGCTCCCTCAAACCAGGCCAGGTCAGGGATATCAACTCATACAACCTTGCCGGTCTAATCGCTGAACATGGTGGCCTACCAGTAAAAAAGGGAATATTTAGAGATGTCTTCGACGAGATACAGCGAGTGGTACGGGAGTCTCTGGATGCATCCCAAATGGTTATCATTACAGGAGGAAGTTCTGTGGGCATCATGGATATGACCTCAAAGGTCATTAAGAGCCTTGGCACGCCGGGGGTCATCTTTCACGGTGTAACCCTGAAACCTGGGAA
>DASPUA010000442.1:0-5402 GCA_035623135.1 Thermodesulfovibrionales bacterium
GGAGCAGGGCTCTGCACTACCACGTCCACCTTTCCCTGGGCAAACAGACCCTCCTGGTTCAGCCCTTCGATAAATGCCTTGTGTATGTCTTTGTAATAGGCGATGTTGCCTGTCATGATCACACCGACGGTTTTCTCAGCAGCAAAGGTGGAAGGAGAAAAACACATTGAAACACACAGGACCACGGTCCATATGCAAAATAAGACCGCAAAAGAAGGCCTTTCTTTTAACGCATATGGCAGCATCCGTGATCTCTTTACTTTATTCTTCATATAGCTCACCACCTCTTTGACAGGAGTACATAAAAGATATTCGCATTCCCGTTCTGCACATCATCATATGGATTATTCTGGACATCGCTCAGATGACTGTACTTATAGCGCAGCTCCAAAGCAAACCCGTTCTTAAACCTGTATTCTCCCGAAAGGGTGTACGCGGTCTCCCTCTCTCTGAGGGCTGAGAATGAGGCTATAGATACTGGCTGGAGGAGATCCGCACTGCCAGGGTAAAATTGCCCGCTGCTCAATGTATAGCTGACACCGGCGTGGAGGGTTATATTCTCTTTCGGCATATAATTCAAATCAACGGCAAACG
This sequence comes from Thermodesulfovibrionales bacterium, assembly GCA_035623135.1. Lineage (GTDB taxonomy): Bacteria > Nitrospirota > Thermodesulfovibrionia > Thermodesulfovibrionales > UBA9159 > DASPUA01. The sequence continues at coordinate 595 of DASPUA010000442.1, forward strand.
TTTGTGCTGTCTCCTTGTCAGGTACTGAGGAGTCAATCTGCGGAACCCCTGCCAGGTCACTATATCCGATATCCTGCTGTGTGTTATTATGCATATAGGCGTAGCTTCCGGTGAGCGACAGGTCTTTTAATATAAGGAACGTGGCGCTCCCCATAACCATATCCTTTTTTACGTCCCTGTTGTCAGGCGTGGTTGTAATGGTACCGTCAGGCTCAACAAAAGACACATTATCCCTTTTTTCCCTTGCGAAGGTATAGCTCACATAGGTGTTCACTTGCGGTATGGGAATCCATGAGAGGGAGAATTTGGCTGAATTCGAATGGTTTGGGTCGGTATTATATGCAGGGTTGTTGATCTGCAAATAGGTATATTGGGCCTTGAAGTTCAGGCCCTTGAGGATTCTTGTATCAGCTGAGATGGTGACAGTGTTGCTCTGGGTTGAATCCGGAAGACCCCACAAACTGGCATTTTCTCTGTCGATATTCTGAAACGCATACTCTGCCTTGAGTGTCACTCCTTTGATAGGGAGATATCGTACGGTCCCTGAGACGGTATTTGTTGTGGATGAGATCGCCGCCTTTATAGGGTAGGTAAAGGTCTGGAATGGGTTGGAGAGGTCGGCAATCGTAACTGAACTCGGATTGTCGAAGTCAGTATCTTTGTAACGGTACTTCACGTAAAAGGACAGCTTTGGCATGGGCATCCATGTAAAATCCGCTGTGCCGAAGTAGTAGTCTGCCCTCGTCCCACTGCTATCGTTCTTCGTATCTATATTTGATAAGGTTGCGGATGCGACGATGCCTCCTGTATACGAAGTATGGAGCTTGAGGGTGTTTGATGAACTTTTAAAATCAGGGATAAGGTTGTGATCAAATACCCCCGCTGGTCTGACGCCAGCATCGGTATAGAAATCCTGGAAGACCTGGGTGCCGGAGGAATCGAATCTTTTTTCGCCATGGGAAAAGTCTGCTTCGATAGGCCCCAAATGGCTGTTTGCGCCAATGAGAAGTCCCTTAGTGATCCAGTCCACATCCCGCTGCTCTGATGCCCTTACAATATTGTTAAAATAACCGGAACCTCCAAGGAAACGTTGCTGCATGGACCCAGATTTGTCAATATAGGTGCCGTCGAGGTAAATATGGAGAGGGAAATCCGGCATCTTAAATCTCAGGAAGGCATTATTTATACTGGTCTTTGTCCCGTACTCCACCCCACCGTCTCTGACGTCGACCCCAGGTGAAGGAGTTGCGGGATCCAGATCGATGAGCGGGATGTTTACCAGGTTATGCCACAGAGTCCTGTCCATCCCCCTGAAAAGGATGAGGTCTTTATATGAGTAACTTAAATCCCCGAAATAATCTTTTTGGTCCTTTACGTCGACCTCAAGGTGAAGCCTGTCCGGATATGAAAATACCCTCAACTCTCCCCCAAACGGGACAAAATCATGTAGGTATTCATACTGATCAGCTCTTGGAGATCCGCTGGAGCCTGCCAATCTGGCGCCCAGAAAAAGTGATGCCTCGGGCTTTATCGTAGGGAATGTGTAAACTTCTGAGGGGGCTGTCTCTTCCGCGCCTGTTTCCTGGGCCACTTGCTTCACTTCAGTTTCTTGAGTTTCCTGCGAATATGCTATGTGAACCAATATTACCGAGACCAGAACCGCGAGAGTTATTGATACTATCTTCTTCATCTCACCCTCCTCCCCTACTGGGTGAACCTTCCCCTGCCGCTGGCAGAGGGGAGGTCCGTCCCGTGAATCGTGGAATGGCAGTCTGTGCACCTGGTATAAAATGCACCCTTGGATTCTGCTGTGGAGTTTTTGGAAGTCCTGTGGCCAGAGTGGCACTGAAGGCAAAGGAATGGCACCCGGAGAGTAAGCAGCCAGTTGTTGACCGAGCCGTGGGGGCTGTGGCATGTGGTGCAGTCTTCGGTGATGTCAGCATGTCCAAAGGCAAAGGGCCCTGCTTTTTCCATGTGACATTGGGCACATGTCTCCTTTATCGTCCCTTTTTTCATGGACTTCGCATAAAAGGAACCATGGGGATCGTGGCAGTCATTACAGAAAATCTTCTGCTCCGGAACCGGGTGGTGGCTCGGTAGATAAAACATTGCCTGAACCTCCTGGTGGCATCTAGTACACATCTCTGCCATTGCACGTCTTCTCACTGTCAAATCAGGTCCCACATGGACCTTGTGGCATTCTGAGCACGAAACCTCATTAATCGCATGCGCGCTTGCGTTCCAGTTGTGGAGGTTAAACGTTGCATTCGCCGTATGGCATTTAAGGCATATAAGGGACTGAGCCCCGGCAGGCAGGTTCTTGATATCGATAAGGGTTTTGTAATCGCACGCAGTCTGCTTTCCCTCCTTTGCGTCCGTTGCGACCTTCTCAGGGGTAATCCCCTCAATAGCGAGGCTTCCTGGCCCATGGCATGATTCGCAGTCAACCAGGGGCATACCGGACTTGCTCGAAAGCTGGGCCCCCATGGTACTCGCCTCAAAATCACGCCGTATCTTGTCATGCACATGGCAGGCAGAAAGACAAGTACGCGTACCCACATAATTCGCATCGAGCCTTCCTGAAATCATCTGTTCGTATTCCTTGATGGGAATAATCGGCTTAGAAGCCTTGAGTGCTTCGCATCCTGTGAGCCCTAGCACAAGAATTGTCAAAAGATAAAAGCTGCTTCTCAATAGAGTCACCCTCCACCTCCTTGAGCGGCATGTAAACCCTCTGTAAAAGTCAGGTAAGATACTCCCAGTGGCGTGCTTGACAGAATATCGGACATCCTCATTCTTTCAGCAAACCATTAATCCCTTTCCGATTATGCATATTCGTTATGATGCGTTCTAATCATAAGCAAATACTATGCCTCAGCATCTCGTTATCTGTAACTCCGTTGGTATTCAATGTTTTTGGACTTATCAAGAAATTCAGACTTTGACTGTTTCTCTGGAGGGTTTCCGTACAGTGTGGCTGATTTTTATCCATTGGTATCCGGTTTGGTTTTCCATTGTGCCTCAGGCATATTCCCCCCCCTCTTTCGCGGTTCTGATTCCGCAAAACACAAACGCATTATATGTATAGCAATTTTTCATGCGAAATGCAATCAAAAAAATGAGTAGAGAGTGTATTGCAAAAAGGAGGTACCTTATGATAAAATTTTTGTCTTGTAAAAACACACGCCAGCTAATCTCCCCTTTGTGGTCCCTGCGTACGGGGAAAAGGGGAATGGCGGAGGAAGAACCAAAGGAGGACACAGCATGGTAGTAACAATGAAGGAACTCCTGGAGGCCGGTGTACACTTTGGCCATCAGGTGAAACGGTGGAATCCGAAGATGAAAAAGTTTATCTTCGGAGAGAGAAACGGCATCTATATCATTGACCTCCAGAAAACACTGAAGGGGCTTGAGGATGCGTACAAATTTGTCAAGGAAACTTCCATAAGCAACTTGCCCATCCTCTTTGTGGGCACAAAAAAGCAGGCCCAGGATGCCATTCAGGAGGAGGCGCAGAGAGCAGGCGCCTTTTTCGTAAACCAGAGGTGGCTTGGCGGAATGCTCACCAACTTTACCACCATAAAGAAAAGCATCGAGCGCCTTAAGAGTATTGAAAAAATGAAGGAGGACGGGACTTACGAAGCCCTTTCCAAGAAGGAGGTTTCCCTCCTGGAAAAGGAAAGGACCAAGCTCGAAAAAAACCTCACCGGGATAAAAGAGATGTCAGGACTGCCTGGTGCGGTATTCATAATAGATCCTAAGAAGGAGAAGATCGCCATTGCAGAGGCGAGAAAGCTCTCTATTCCGGTAGTTGCGGTGGTTGATACAAACTGTGACCCTGATGAGGTCGATTACGTTATTCCGGGCAATGACGACGCAATACGGGCGATTAAGCTCATTGCATCAAAGATGGCGGACTCGGTGATCGAGGGCAGGGACGTGGTAGCCAAAGCCGCTGCCGCAGAGGCGGAAAAGACGATAATCCAGGAAAAGGTCCAGCAAGAGGAAGCAGGAGAGGAAGTTCGGGAAGGACCTTCGGGTGCGACCATGGGGGTGTCGGCATGACAGTGATCTCAGCAGATATGGTCAGAGAACTGAGAGAGAAGACAGGAGCAGGCATGATGGAGTGCAAAAAGGCACTCACAGAATGCAATGGGGATTTCGAAAAGGCCCACACTATCCTCAGACAGAAAGGTCTGGCGAGTGCGACAAAAAAAGCGGGGAGAACCGCTTCTGAAGGCATTATCGGTTCTTACATCCATATGGACAGGATCGGAGTCATGGTAGAGGTAAACTGCGAGACAGATTTTGTTGCGAGGACGGACGATTTCAGAGGCCTCGTGAAAGATATCGCCATGCATATCGCTGCAGCAAATCCAATGTTTGTCTCAAGGGAAGAAGTGCCGGAGACCGTCGTGGAAAGTGAAAGGGAGATCTACCGTTCGCAGGTTGCTGGAAAACCTCCTCAGGTTGCAGACAAAATTGTGGAGGGAAAACTCGAAAAATTCTTCAATGAGACCTGTCTCCTTGAGCAGATTTTCATTAAAGACCCTGAACAAAAGCTTAAGGTGAAGGACCTCGTCGTGGAGAAGATCGCAAAGTTTGGCGAAAATATTGTCGTCAAGCGTTTTGCCAGGTTCCAGGTGGGGGAGCGTCCGTAAAGACCGGAGGCTTGCCTTTTCTGTCAAGGGCCTTGTGTGCCTTGAACCATTCTCCCAATGTGACGTGACAGCATGAAAAGACTATGAGAGACCTTACCTATAAGAGGATTCTCCTGAAACTCAGTGGTGAAGCCCTCATGGGCAATA
>DASPUA010000443.1:0-11913 GCA_035623135.1 Thermodesulfovibrionales bacterium
GTCCCTGCGTGAAATACGTACACATCCTTCTCATTTCTTATGCTCTCAAGCCCCTTGATGATTTTGCCCTTCTCATATGTGCCCGGATATCCTCCGGATGCAATGACCACACAGACAGAAGGGTCAGGTCTCCATTGAATATCCACCTCTGAGAGCTTCTCATCAGTAATGGCAAAAGCGACATCCACAAGGTCTGCATCCATTCTCGAAAGAACAGGCTGGGTTTCTGGATCGCCCAGCCGGCAGTTAAATTCAAGCACATAAGGGGAGTTATTTTTTATCATAAGGCCTGCATAAAGTATCCCCTTATAGTGTATTTCCTCAGCCTTCAGTCCTCTTAACGTGGGCCACATGACCTTCTCGATGATCTCCCTTTCTAGTTCTCGCGTGATGATAGGAGCAGGGCTGTATGCACCCATCCCCCCCGTATTCAGGCCTTTGTCACCATCGAATACCCGTTTATGATCCTGGGAACTTGCCATAGGTCTGATCGTCTTTCCGTCACAGAATACCATAAAAGACGCCTCCTCTCCCTCAAGGTACTCCTCGACTACCACTTTGTCTCCCGAATTCCCAAATATCCGGTCCCGCATTATGAGCTTGAGTGCATTGATCGCCTCATCAATGTCCGTGGCAACATAGACACCCTTGCCTGCCGCAAGACCGTCGGCCTTGATCACGATAGGGGTTCCCTTCATTCTCACATGATTCTCTGCGTGGACATAGGACGAAAACACGCTGTACTCCCCTGTAGGGATGCTGTACCGTTTCATGAAATCCTTGGCAAAGACCTTGCTCGACTCAAGCTGTGCCGCTTTCTTACTCGGTCCCAGTATCCTCCTCCCCTGCTTTTCAAAGGCATCCACAATGCCCCGCGAGAGGGGCTCTTCAGGTCCTACGATGGTGAGGTCTATCCATTCATACTTTACAAAATCCACCAGGGCATCGAAGTTGTCGGCTCCCACATCTATGCATTCGGCAAGTTCAGCGATGCCGGCATTCCCGGGTGAGCAATAAATCTTGTCCACATGCCGTGATTGAGCCAGCTTCCATACGATCGCATGTTCCCTTCCTCCGCCACCGATCACCAGAACTTTCATATCACCCGTTCCTCTCTTTCGCATCGGTAAATAGCCAACACACCATGCTCCTTAGCGCGTGAATATTCCGCAGACTTGTCAAAACCACCATCTGGTATCATGAAAGCATAATGTGCAGCCATTGTACCATTTCGGATTCCTTTGCATCCGTTTCGCTTTTTTTCCCCTGTCCAAAAAGGCATATCAGTGCCTGAAATGCCTTACCCCGGTAATAATCATGGCCATATCATGCTCGTCAGCCGCTTTTATCACCTCCTCGTCCTTTACTGATCCCCCGGGCTGTACCACCGCAGTCACCCCAGCCCCATGGAGCACATCGATTCCGTCTCTAAAGGGGAAAAAGCCGTCGGAGGCTGCCACAGATCCCATAACAGGCTCCCCTGCGTTCAAGAGGCCGGTCTGTGCAGAAAAAACCCTTTTTGTCTGACCAATGCCTATTCCTGCAGTCCTGTCCTTAAATGCATACACAATCGCATTGGACTTCACATGTTTGCAGACCTTCCACGCAAAGGACAGTGCTTCACGCTCATCCTTTGTGGGCTGACGTTTGGTAATTGCCTTAAGCGCCATGATATCCTCTGTGGAATAGTCCCATCCCTGGAGCAGCAGGCCGCCGGCAATCCTCTTCATGTCCCATGAGCCGGGTCGTCTTTTATCAGGCTGGAGCATTTCGGGCAGTGCAAGGAGTCTCACGTTGGGTTTGTGGGAGAAGACCTCAAGGCTACCTTTACTGAAGGAAGGGGCGATGACCACCTCAAGAAAGAGTTCTGCCATCTCTTTTGCTGCGTCTTCGTCCACTTCGGTGGTGAATGCCACAACCCCTCCAAAGGCCGAGACAGGGTCTGTTTTTGCCGCCTTGGTATATGCTTCGGCAGCAGTGGCACCTATGGCAACCCCGCAGGGGTTGTTATGTTTTATTATTGCGCAGGCCTTCTGATTAAATTCCAGTGCAAGGAGCAGCGCTGAGTGAGTGTCCAGATAGTTATTAAAGGACATCTCCTTGCCCTGGAGGACTTTTGCATCAGGGAGGGAAAGGCCCTTAGTCCTCTCTCTGTAGATGGCAGCCTTCTGGGCAGGGTTTTCTCCATATCTCAAAGTAGCGACCCGTTTAAACGTGGTGGTGAAAAATTCAGGGAAAGAAAGTTCCTTTTCCGTAATGCCGGTGAGATAGTCTGCAATAAGCGTGTCATAGCGTGCAGTATGGGCAAAAACTTTTTTCGCGAGATTGAGTTTCGTCTCTTTGCTCAATGACCCTTTGGATGATTTTATCTCACGAAGTATGGCTTCATAGTCACCAGGATCCACTACTACGGCGACGTCCTGAAAATTCTTCGACGCAGCCCTGAGCATGGTGGGACCGCCAATATCGATATTTTCGATGGCCTCTTCAAAGCTGACACCAGGCTTCGAGATGGTCTCCTCAAAGGGATAAAGATTTACCACAACCATATCTATGGTTTTGATGTCATGCTTCTTAATATCCTCCATGTCCTGAGGATTGCTCCTCCTAGAAAGGAGACCTCCGTGTATCTTTGGATGAAGTGTTTTCAACCTTCCATCCAGCATCTCGGGGAACCCTGTATACTCAGACACCTCCACCACTGAGATACCCGCCTCCCGGAGTGATTTTGCCGTACCACCCGTGGACAGGATCTCCACTCCCATAGCCGAAAGCCGCTCTGCAAAATCAACAATGCCTTTTTTGTTCGAGACGCTCACGAGTGCCCTTTTAATCATATGTTCCTCCATTCAGATTTTATAATTATACGCTGATACAGACGTAAATGATCTCTTGTGCTATCACACAATCCCTTTTTCTTTAAGGCTCACGTAGATACCATCGCCGATAATCACATGGTCTAGAACCGTGATGCCCACAATATCTCCTGTTGCCTTCAGTCTTTCGGTAACTACGATGTCATCCTTGCTCGGTACAGGATCTCCGCTGGGATGATTGTGGACAAAGATGACTGAAGCTGCCGACTCCCTGATCGCCTCCGTAAAAGCCTCACGGGGATGGATAAGTGAGTTGGTGAGTGTTCCCTCCGAAACCTTCACCTCCCGCACCAGCCTGTTCTTTGTATCAAGGAGTGCGCAAAAAAATGTCTCCTTTTTTGCATTCTTGAACCTGGGAGCAAAATAGGAGTAGACGAGATGACTTGAAGAAAATACAGGATTATTTCTTATGGATTCGCTCATCAGCCGCTTTCCAAGCTCAAATGCTGCCTTTAACTGCGCAATTTTTGCCTTTCCAAGACCCCTTGTTAAGGACAGATCAACGATGGAACCACTGTCAATAGCTCTCAACCCCCCAAATGTATCCAGGAGTTCCATTGCAAGGGCAAGAACGCTTTTCCCCTCTCCACCTGTCCTCATAATGATTGCAAGGAGCTGGGCATCTGAAAGGCTCTCTGCACCATATTTTATGAGTCTTTCCCTCGGTCTCTCATTTTCCGGCCAGTCTTTAATCCTCGGATTAGCCATCTCCCTCCCTCCAGGTGGAAGCCTATTTTATCAATTTTGCTTCACTTTTTGTGTAAAACTTTCTTTTCCATAATCAAGCTGATAAGTTATGCAAAAGGGTCGGGGTATGATTTCCATCCTGTTGATTACAAACACTATTTAATCACTTTTCATTTTCTAATGCCTAGGACTTACGTCTCCCTCGTGCAAAAAATGTATAAAAAAAAACAAAAAATGTGTAGAAATTCCTTTACGCTTTTGCAATACTTATTTGATAAAGGACCTGAGCATATCATCAGGACACGTTCATAATGGAAAAGCCATTTATAGGAAAATTACAGAATGAGGTGTGTTACCGATGTGATGCCTGTAATGCAATCAAGACTCTCAAATATGTGGTAATGGACCAGGCAGGCAACATTCTGAGTATTTGCGAAGAATGCAGGGAGAGGATTCCGGAGGAGAGTGACTAATTCTTAAAAACTCAAGGGCTGAATAAGCAGGACAAATCAGCCACATACAGCTATTTTCGCCCTATGCGAGGCAAGCTCCCGTGGACAGAGATTTGTTTGAGGAAGTGCAACCTTGAATTCTTCCCACCAATGAATTCCCATAAGACTTACCATTAATACGTTACCACCGTTCTCTTGCAGGGCTTCCTTTCATTGGGTAGAATTTGGTCAGGCAGACTAAAATCAGATTACCGGCATATGACAGGCATTCGAAGAATAAGCGCATAAGGGAGGCATTATGCTTGGAAACAAAAATCCTTTACAGACAGATGCATGGAAAAAGCTGAGTTCACATTATGAATACATGAAGACTATTCAAATGAAGGACATGTTCAGGGAGGATCCTGAGCGCTTCTCCAAATTCTCCCTACAGTTTGAGGATCTTCTCATAGACTACTCAAAAAATATTATCACTAAGGAGACCCTCCTCTTTCTCCTGGAGCTGGCCCGGGAAACCAGGGTGAAAGACGCTGTCGAAAAAATGTTTTCTGGTGAAAGGATCAATGAAACAGAGCACCGGCCAGTGCTCCATATGGCGCTCAGGAACCGTTCACACAGTCCTGTGTATGTGGATGGAAGGGATATAATGGGCGAAATAGACGTGGTCCTGGCTCAAATGGAGAGGTTTTCCTCCATGGTTATTTCAGGAGAATGGAAAGGGTACAGCGGAAAACGGATTGCGGACATTGTCAACATAGGCATCGGCGGCTCTGATTTGGGCCCTGTTATGGCGACCGAGGCGCTGAAACCATATCGCACGCCGCACATCAGAGCCCATTTCGTCTCCAATATAGACGGGACCCATATTACTGAAACACTGAAGGACCTTTCACCCGACACAACACTCTTTGTGGTCGCATCCAAAACCTTCACCACCCAGGAGACTTTGACAAATGCCCATACTGCGAAGGAATGGTTTATGAAAGCGGCAGAAGACGCCACGCATATAAAAAAACATTTTGTGGCCATATCGACCAATGAAGTGGAGGTAAAGAAGTTCGGAATAGCACCCGAGAATATGTTCATCTTTTGGGACTGGGTTGGGGGCAGGTACTCTCTATGGTCAGCAATAGGACTCTCCATCGCCTGTTCCATAGGATTTGACCGCTTTGTTGAACTTCTCGAAGGGGCGCACGCCATGGACAGACACTTTCGGAACACCCCTCTTGAGAGGAATATTCCTGTACTCCTTGCGCTCATAGGAATCTGGTACAACAATTTCTTTGGTGCCCAAACCCATGCGATTTTGCCCTACGATCAGTACCTGCACAGGTTCCCCGCATATTTGCAGCAGGGGGATATGGAAAGCAACGGAAAATATGTGGACAGAAACAGCCTTGAAGTACACTATCAGACAGGTCCCGTGATCTGGGGAGAACCCGGGACAAATGGCCAGCATGCATTTTATCAGCTTATCCATCAAGGAACAAAACTTATCCCCTGCGACTTCATTGCGCCTGCACTGAGCCAGAACCCTGTGGGAGATCATCACCCCATATTGCTTTCAAACTTTTTTGCCCAGACGGAGGCATTGATGAAAGGGAAGACCTATGAAGAGGTCGTCGAAGAAATGAAGGTTTCGGGGATGAATGACGAGGAAATCATGGACCTTGCCCCTTTTAAGGTATTTAAAGGCAATCGGCCGACAACCTCTATCCTTCTCAAGAGGATCACCCCTAGGACGCTCGGAAGTCTTATCGCAATGTATGAGCATAAGATTTTTGTGCAGGGGGTGATCTGGAATATCTTCAGCTTTGACCAATGGGGGGTCGAACTCGGCAAACAGCTTGCAAGCACGATTTTCCATGAACTCATGGATGACAGGGCAGTGGCATCCCATGATTCGTCAACGAATGGGTTGATCAATGCATATAAAGGCATGAGGAAGGAGGTTGCAGAGTAACTTCTGTTTTAGCGGGAGGACTGGCTTTTCATTTTCTTCTGTGTTACTTTCCATGTATCACGGGAAATGGGTATTATTACTACTGTAAGCAGGTGGAGCGACGGTAAGACAGAGCAGAAGAGGACTTTACAGAAGGGCGAAACGAGGCAGGTGAGTATCACTACAACACACTTTCAGGACAGGGTAATGGATGTTCAGTCAGCACCCTTGATGTCGGTGGATATCGCGCTCCTCCAGGTCAACCTTGGCTACAGATGCAACATGGCCTGCAAACATTGTCATGTGGAGGCAGGACCTGGCAGGAATGAAATGATGTCTGGAGACACAGTCGATGCAGTCATTGAGATATTGAAGAACAATCCCATTCATACGATTGATATCACCGGTGGTGCACCTGAACTAAACCCTCATTTTAGTTATCTTATAGAGAGGGCGAGACAGGCTGGTTGCCATGTCATAGTCCGGACAAACCTTACCATACTCCTTGAAGAGGATATGACGCATCTCCCTGATTTTTTCAGTCACCATTCAGTGGAAGTTGTTGCATCATTACCGTATTATACTGATGATGTTGACAAGGTACGAGGTAAGGGTACCTTTGAGAGATGTATAAAGGCCCTCAAAAAATTAAATGCCCTGGGCTATGGGAATGGTGCGACACAAAAAAGGCTGAACCTCGTATACAACCCCGCAGGGCCGTTTCTCTCTCCTGCACAGAACACGCTGGAAGAAGATTTCAAAAAAGAGTTGCACAGACGATTTGGGATTTCATTTGACAGGCTCTATGCATTCACCAACATGCCTATAGGCAGATTCAGAGAATTCTTACTCAGGGCTAATGGCTTCGAAAGGTACATGGACAAACTTGTACACGTCTTCAATCCGGCAACTCTTAATGGTTTGATGTGCCGGCACCTGATTAGCGTAGGCTGGGACGGCAGACTGTATGACTGCGATTTCAACCAAATGCTCGGGTTTACCGTCCATGATACATGCCCGCAGCACATTAAGGAATTTGACTATACACTCCTTTCCGGAAGAACAATAACGGCCGGCAACCACTGTTACGCATGCACCGCCGGGCAGGGTTCGACCTGAGTAGGCGCAGTCACCTAGCAGGCAGTGTGCCTGTATCACGTAATAAATATAAGGAGGAATTTTATGACTGAATACTACAAAGATGAAGACCTTGACAGATTCGGCGAGGTGGGAAGACCTAAGCCTGATCTTTTTAACAAATTCATGGAATGGTATACCTCGGCCCTGGCACCCGGGATTCTCAGCAAACGGGAGAAGGTGCTCATAGGAGTCGCCATAGCCCATGCCATCCAATGCCCCTATTGCATAGACGCCTATTCCAAAAGCTGTCTTGAAGAAGGGATGAGCCTTGAACACATTACGGAGGCTGTGCATGTGGCCTCCGCAATCCGCGGCGGGGCCTCCCTAATCCATGCGATCCAGGCACACAACTCTGTTGAGAAGATATCGTTCTAGCGAATGCAGGAGCCCTAAAAAAACCGGACTGGGCAAATCAATCCCCAAGAGAGGGCATATACCGCGTGAGCATCAAAAGGATTCTTTGCGCAGATATAGGAGGCACGAACAGCAGATTCGGCCACTTTGAAGCAGACCCAGCCGAAAACCTCTCTGTGGTCGAAACAAAATGGTTCAGGACAGAAGAGGCAGCCTCATTCTGGCATCTGATCAGCTTGCTCAGGGAGAGTGAATTTCAGCTAAAGCCTGAAGATGCCAACATCGTAGTCATAGCTGTGGCCGGCCCTGTGGAAAGGGGTGTTTACAGCGCCCCTCCCCTCATTCCGTGGGATGTTGATATGACTAATGCCCGAACTGATTATGGGTTCCGGAACGCTCTTTTGATCAATGACTTTGTTGCCCAGGCATATGCTACCAGATCCGTTGCAGGACAATCTGCACGGAAAATATTGCCAGGGCAGATAATTCCCGGGGGGACAGTTGCGGTGATCGGTGCAGGCACCGGCCTTGGCAAGGCCATGCTCGTCCCCTGCAGCGATGGCAGGTATGTCGCGATACCTTCTGAGGGAGCCCATGCCAGCTTTGCCTTTGTGTCTCATGAGGAATTCAGATTTCAGGAATTCCTCATTAATGAGCTAGGAGAAGAGTATATCACTGCAAACAGCGTTGTCTCCGGAAAGGGCCTGACCTTAATCCACCAATTTCTGACTGGGGAAAGAATCGAGCCGAAGGATGTTATGACAAGATGTACCCTAAATTGCGAGACCCATGTCTGGGCATCCCGTTTCTTCGGAAGGGCATGCAGAAACTTTGCACTGGAGAGCCTCTCCCTTGGAGGGATGTATATCGCAGGCGGAATAGCAACAAAGCTTCCGCAGCTCATTACCCATGATGTCTTTTCCCGCGAGTTTCTGAGTTCAAAGACCATGGGCAGGATACTGGCACAGATACCTGTGGCGCTCATGTCTGACGAAGAGAGCGGGCTTTGGGGAGCGGCCTTTTTAGGGAACCAGGTGACCCGGTAATAATGCGGAATTATCAGTATTCAGGCTCCCCATGAAAAGGACTATTTTGAAAAAGATAGCGGTCCTCATCCTCATTCTCGCTATGATCGCAGCCTTCAGGTTCTTTCACCTCGGCCAGTACCTGACCCTCGCGCACATAAAAGAATCAAGGCAGGAATATGTGGTGTTGTATAAAGAGCACAAGTCCCTCGTAATCGCCGGGTACATGGTGATGTATATTCTTGCCACCTCGCTGTCGCTGCCCGGAGCAGTGGTATTGACCATCGCAGGCGGGGCACTGTTCGGCCTGGCGACAGGGACAATCGTAGTATCCTTTGCGAGCACCATAGGTGCAACACTGGCATGTGTCGTCTCTCGTTTTTTGCTCCGCAACTGGGTTGAGAAAAAATTTGCGGACAAAATAGGAAGAGTAAATGAAGGGATCCAACAAGAAGGCGGCTTTTACCTCTTCACACTCCGTTTAATCCCTGTCTTTCCTTTCTGGCTTATTAACCTTGTAATGGGTGTCACAAAGATGCGCCTTTTCACCTTTTACTGGATTTCACAGGTCGGAATGCTCCCTGCCACAGTTATGTATGTGAATGCGGGAAAGGAGCTTGCACAACTTGATTCTCTGAAAGGCATCATATCTCCGGAGCTGCTCGGCTCATTCGCGCTCCTGGGCATCTTTCCCTTGGCTGCAAAGCGAATCATTGCCTTATACAAAAAGAGGAAAGGCAGTTCCCGGCCGCACAACGGTTACACATAGGAGAAGGGAGGTCGTCATGGCAGTATATGATTTTGATATCGGCATTCTGGGAGGCGGAGCAGCAGGACTCACTATCGCTTCAGGGGCTGCCCAACTGGGCGCCAGGACCCTTCTCATTGATAAAGAAGGCAGGCTGGGCGGAGACTGCCTCTATTTCGGGTGCGTCCCGAGCAAGACACTCATAATGGCTGCCCGCGTATGGCACCTGGCGCGCAAGACAAAACAATTTGGGCTTCCCGGACTTGAGCTCAAGCCGATCGACTTTAAGGATGTGGCATCAAGGATACAGTCGGTCATCGCCACCATCCAGAGACATGACTCTGTAGAGCAGTTTTGCAGCCTCGGGGCCAAGGTTGAATTCGGTGAGGCGGTATTTGTGGACGAACATTCCATCAGACTGAACGGAAAGATCTATTCCTCAAGAACATGGGTGATTGCAACCGGTTCTTCCCCTTCAATCCCACATATAAAAGGTTTGGATACCACACCCTATATCACCAACAGGGAGATATTCTCTCTTGGTCGCCTTCCTCATTCCATGATTTTTCTGGGAGGCGGTCCTGTATCTACCGAAATGGCCCAGGCATTCAGCCGTCTGGGGAGTAAGGTGACCATAATAGAACGTGGAAATCACATCCTTAGCCGAGAAGATAAGGACATGGCCGACAGCGTGATGAACATATTAGAGAGTGAGGGGGTAACGTTTCACCTGAATGCATCTGTTGTGAATGTGAAAGACCTTGGCACAGAAAAAGAGGTGGTTATCAACAGGGGCGAAGAGACGACAGGTCTCACGGCAGACATTCTGGTGGTGGCAACGGGAAGAGTGGCAAATATCAACGGCATGGGGCTTGAAAAGATAGGAATAGAATTTGATAAAAGGGGAACAAGGGTGGACACCCGAATGAGGACAAACCACAAACATATTTACGCGGCCGGAGATGTCACCGGCGCTTACCAGTTCACCCACGCCGCAGGGTACGAGGGAGGCATTGTGCTGAGTAATGCCGTATTTCATCTGCCTCGGAAGGCTGACTACACATTCTTCCCCTGGTGTACCTATACCGATCCTGAACTCGCCAGCATCGGAATGAATGAGAGGGCAGCAAAGACCAAAGGGATTGCGTATTCGGTCTGGACAGAGGAGTTTAGGGCTAATGACAGGAGCCTTGCAGAGGGAGAAGAGGTGGGGAAGATAAAGATGGTCCTCGATGAGCACGAAAAACCCATCGGTGTACAGATCCTGGGCCCGCAAGCAGGTGAACTGCTCAATGAATGGGTGGCGGTCTTGAATGGGAAAATGAGGCTTTCAACCCTTGCCGCAGCGGTTCACCCTTACCCGACCCTTGGGGAGATAAATAAGAAGGTTGCGGGAACATACTTCTCTGGCAAAATATTCTCTGACAAGGTGAAGAAGGCGCTCAAGTTTTTCTTCAACCTGCAAGGAAGGGCCTGCGGATAACCAGAAACATTTATCCGCCCTATCTGCTAAAATGGTGAAGGGAATAAACCCACTTACGGGTGATGGACATGATCCCGATATTTTGCCGGAACTATGAATTATGAAGAAGTGTCCTTATTGTGCTGAAGAAATTCAAGATTCAGCAATAAAGTGTAAACACTGCGGCGAACTTCTCAATGCGTCCTTCCACGTGCGTCATAGAAAAGACAACATCAAATGGTATTTTAAAAAATCTTTTATTATCGTCGCAGTCTGTTGTGTGGGACCTCTGGCATTACCGCTAATCTGGTGGCGTCCTAATACGACGCGAGGCTGGAAGATCGGTCTCACAATTGTGATCCTTTCGCTAAGTTGGATATTGTTCCAATTAACCCTGGACTCCATTCGGAAAATAACGGAGTATTACAAGCTACTTGAGACAATCTAGCAAAGGGGAAAGAGTTCGCTCAAGAGAAAGGTTCCTTCTGAAACCGACACCTCCAACTTACTTCGTGTAACTGAACTTTTCAGATGAAGTAATGAAGGCTAGTAGCCTTTTCGGTCTGAAATTTAACTTCTAGAGTTATAACTTGACATGAGTATTTTCTCATGATAGAAGGAAACTGAGGAGGAGAGAAAAAGCAGCAGGTCTTAGCAGTAAGAGAGCAGACCTGTCGAAGGATAACCATTCGGTTAAGTTCGGTCCTCTTTATTGTGGGGAGGTGCTTATTTGTGTTCTTCTATGAATTGTGATGGTAGACAATTAGCGGAATAGAAGAAAGGGGGACTTATGTGCTTAATAGTGCAAGGGGGACACATGCTTAGGTTTAAGTGGCTTGTTGTTTTGGTTTTTCTTGTCATCGCACTGCAGCCTAGTTTTGGTGATGATTGCGCGCAGGTTCAAGGCCTGTGGAAACTGGTCTCCTACGAAGTTGAGATTCAAGCGACAGGCCAGAAAGAGTTCCCCATGGGACAAAAGCCGACAGGGTACGTGATTTTTACAGTTGAAGGGAGAGTATTTTTTATCCTGACGGGAGAAGGGCGAAAACCTGCCAGGACCGTTCAGGATCGTGCCGACCTACTAAACAGCCTTGTTTCGTACTCCGGTACATACCGCCTAAAAGGAGACAAGTGGATTACTAGTGTAGAAGTCGCATGGAATCCTGAATGGATCGGCACTGAACAGGTACGTTCTTTCAAGGTGGAGGGCGACCGTCTTCAAGTCCT
>DASPUA010000444.1:0-7024 GCA_035623135.1 Thermodesulfovibrionales bacterium
CTTTACTATGGCCAAAAGGTTTGAAGTGATGCCCAATATAAGGAGGGCAAGGGTTACCGAGACAGTTGGCGAGATGGTGCTTGAGCTGGAGGGCACAGAAGAGAATCTCGAAAAAGGCATCCAGTCGCTCAAGGATCAGGGGGTGGATGTGGAACTTGCAGAAGGAGATATCATAGAGTAATCACTTCACGTCCCTTTGCCTTGCAAAAGGGAACTATCGATGAGTGAATGATGGGTCCGGAAATGTGGACTCTCACCACAGGGTGTTCATCGTGATGAAATTTCAGCCTTTAAGGGGACTGGCCCCTAAAGGAGAGAGGAGACATGGAAAGTATCCAAAGGTGGTGGAAGAAATAGCATGAAATATATAGTAATTGTGGGCGATGGGATGGCGGACAGACCATTGAAAGAACTGGGTGGCAAGACCCCTCTTCAGAAGGCCTTCACGCCAAATATGGACAGACTCGCCAGGGAGGGTATCATTGGTTCAGTAAGGACCATCCCTAAAGGCCTTCATCCAGGCTCTGATATTGCGAATCTGAGCATACTGGGATATGACCCCAAGCTCTTTTACACAGGACGTGCGCCGCTTGAGGCTGCGAGTATGGGTGTTGAACTTCGAGATGCAGATGTGGCATACCGGTGCAATCTGGTCACACTCCGCTATAACAAGGAGAAAACAAGGGCTGTAATGGAGGATTATAGCGGTGGCCATGTGTCGACCGATGAGGCGGCAGTGCTCATAAAAGACATTGATAAGGCGCTGGGAACCAGTGACATCAAGTTTTATCCAGGGGTGAGCTACCGCCACCTGATGGTATGGAGGGGCGGAGAACAGAGAGTGGAGTGTGTGCCTCCCCACGATATCATCGGAAAAGATATTTGCGATTATCTTCCCACAGGCCATGGGGAAGAGGTCCTCAGGAGGATCATGATGGAGTCGGTGGGTATCCTCAGCAGCCACTCTGTCAATAAGGAGCGGCTTGCAGCAGGGAAGAAATCCGCAAACAGCATATGGCTCTGGGGGCAGGGGAAGAAACCAAGCATTCCCAGATTCAAAGAAAAATATAACCTTGATGGTGCCCTCATCTCGGCAGTTGACCTTACCAAGGGACTGGGTGTATATGCCGGATTTGAAATCCTCAGGGTCCCGGGAGTCACCGGTTACCTTGATACCAACTATACGGGAAAGGCGGAGTATTCCCTCAAGGCCCTTGAAAGGGTGGATCTCGTATATGTCCATGTGGAAGCGCCGGATGAGGCAGGGCACTCCGGGAATTGTGTTGATAAAGTGAAGGCCATAGAGGATTTTGATGCCTTTGTGGTGGGGGCGATCATGAGGGGCGCACAATCTTTCCGGGAATATCGTATCCTGCTAATGCCTGATCATGCGACCCCGATAGAGGCAAAGACCCATACGGATGAACCCATTCCTTTTGTTATTTATGACAGTCGTGCCACGAGAACCAATGACGGCGCTGCATTTGATGAATCTATTGTGGGAAGAAGAGATATCAGGGTGGTGGAAGAGGGACATACGCTCATGGACTATTTCATCAAAGGTACGTCCTAAACGCGCGCTCTCTTTTTGTGGGCATATCCAGAAACAGTTCTCCCTTGGTGATTGACTCACGACTCACAAATCTTTTAAACTGCAACTTAATGTCTTTACGAGCCTGCCAGGGTATGGTTATTACCTAGAAGGTTAAGCAGGGTAACGCGACATTCTTAAAGAGAGGTAAGAAATGAATGATGAGAAAATGGAGAAGAGGTCTTTTGATTCCAGGAAGGTGGAACCGCATAGAGAGCATGAAGAGAGCTTCGCCTCATTGCTCAGGAAAAGCAATATGGGTGAAAGGCTTTATCCGGGACAGAAGGTAAGGGCAAAAGTGGTGAGTGTATCGGGCGACCTCGTGTATATTGATCTCGGAGGTAAGAGCGAAGGGGCCATAGACCTGGCTGAATTTGTGGATAAAGAGGGAGTACCGGGTATTCGCAAAGGTGATGAGGTGCAGGCATCTTTTGTAACTGTGCAGGACGGGTTGATGAAATTGACCACTCTTGTGGGTGGATACTCTGCGCTCACTTTGAACTCTATCAGGGACGCATATGAGGGGGGGATACCGATAAACGGTGAGGTAAAACAGGAGATCAAGGGAGGCTTTGAGATATTGGTAGGCGGCGTGAGGTGCTTCTGTCCCTTTTCCCATATCGATCTCAAGGGTGCACGCGAAGGGAATACATATGTCGGACAGACGTTTCCTTTCAAGGTGCTGGAATACGGCGAGGAGGGGGGAAAAATAGTCCTCTCAAGGAGGGTGCTCCTTGAAGAAGAGAAAAGGGCTACGAGGGAAAAGCTCAAGGAGAGGCTTACAGTTGGAATGGATGTTACTGCTGAAGTAACATCCATACA
Organism: Thermodesulfovibrionales bacterium; assembly: GCA_035623135.1. Classification (GTDB taxonomy): domain Bacteria; phylum Nitrospirota; class Thermodesulfovibrionia; order Thermodesulfovibrionales; family UBA9159; genus DASPUA01. Next base: position 2,414 of record DASPUA010000444.1, read on the forward strand.
GAAATTCGGGGCTTTTGTGGACCTTGGAGGCATTGAGGGTTTGGTCCCTGCGAGCGAACTCTCATGGGACAGGACAGTAAAACCCAGTGATACACTCTCTATCGGGAAGAGCATAACCGCGAGGATCATCTCCTTGGACTGGGAGAATAACCGCCTCACATTGAGTCTAAAGGCCGTGCTGCCAGACCCATGGGCTTCGGTCGCTGAAAAATATCCGGTGGACAGCAAGGTGAGCGGCTCTATCGTCCGGCTCTTGCCCTTTGGTGCGTTTGTGAGGCTTGAACCTGGAATCGAAGGTCTGATCCATATCTCTAATCTGGGCGCTGGCAGACGGATCAATCATCCGAAGGAGGTTGTAGAAGTGGGACAATGGGTAGAGGTTTATGTGCTCTCAGTGGATCAGGAGAATAGAAAGATCTCACTCTCCATGCAACCAAAGGCCGAGCCGGTAAAGGTCGTCCTTCCCGCGGTAGGAGAACTACTCGACGGTATTGTTGAAAAGGTAATGCCTTATGGGATTTTTGTGAAGATGAATAATGGTATTACGGGATTGATTCCCAACATAGAGATGGGGACGACATCGGGCACAGATCACAGGCGTATGTTCCCCCCTGGAACTGAGATGCAGGTTGCGGTCATTGATGTGGATACCATAGAGAATAAAGTGCGCCTCAGCCGTAAGGCAGTCCTTGAAAAAGCGGCGCAGGATGAGTTTACCCAATACAAGGAATCTGTAAGAAAGTCTGATGAGTCTTCCCGCGGGTTCGGGAATCTTGGTGACCTGCTCAAGGCGAAACTGGAAGAGAAGAAAAACCGAGGCTGACTCACAGGGGAACCATTATGCGCAGTGATCGGGGCTTATCTGGCATCTGGCTTCCTGCCTTCTCTCAGTGACGCGCTGCGCCCTCCTTGCCTTTGCCTCACGGTTCCGCCGAACTTCCTCTTCAGTTTCCAAGATAAGGGGTGGGACCTCCCTTGGTTTTCCCTCTTTGTCCAGGGCAACAAAGGTCAGGTATGCGGATGCAGTATGTCTTGCCTCCCCTGTCATGAGGATTTCAGCCTCAACCCTCACCCCGATCTCCATTGAGGTCCTCCCCACCATGTTTAAGCTCCCCTTCAGCACAAGCAGATCCCCCACAAACACAGGGTGGTGGAAGTCCAGTCTGTCAATAGATACCGTCACCACATTACTGCGTGCATGCCTGCTCGCCACCACTCCTGCGGTGGTATCAATAAGCCTCATAATGACACCACCGTGAACATTCCCTGAAGGATTTACGTCCTGGGGTACCATTACCTGGGCAATGACAACGCTGCTTTCCTTTACCTTTTTCCCTTCCATAGTGAAACTTCTCAAGGGTTTATTGTTTTGGTGTTCATGCGTTATCAGTTGCAATGGTCTACGGGCTGTACTTCCCGGCAGGCTGGAGGGTCTTTAGCGCATCCGGAAGAACAAATTGCACGCTGTCCTCTATCCCATCCTTCTTTACCCTTATCGTGAGTCTCCATCTGCCTTCTTTTTTCAAATCGAGACCTGACACTAGGTAAAGGCCTTCGCCCTTCTCTTTCACCACTGGTGTCTGGGTTGTTGACCGGCCGGTATCCAGGCTTTGGAAATCGATGGTGATGGCTGCTTTTTCCACATCCTGGTCACGTTTGTTATGCACTACAATTCCAATCACATCCTTGCCGATCTTGTATTCCTTATCATTCAGCAAGACTTCGATGCTGAACTCAGCATTTTTGCTGATATCGAAAAGGGTCTCTTGGAAGTGTTTGGTGAATATTCGTTTAGTGCTTTTGTCAGCTTCAGACCGGACATCCAATGCAAGTCCGGTGAGAAGAAGACCTAATCCCAACACAATAGATAATATCTTCAAACAAAAAAGTTTCATCTGTATCTCCTTTTGAGGTTTAGTATTTTTCCTGTGTTTATTGTACACTATGTCGGGCAAAAAAATAAGTTGGAAGCTATGGCGGAATTCGGTACAATGAGGAAAAGAGGGCAGACTATTTCGGGCGAACCATGAGAAACATTAAAAAATGGAGCGGAAGAGTTGGAACCAGGTGGCGAGCATTACCAAACAAAGACTTCATAGCATTACGTAAATACTAATTGTTGGAAGGAGGGGATATGAGCAAGAAAGTTGTTTTGATCGCCTCAATCTTTGTGGTAGTAGTGGGGGGAATATATTTTTATACCTTGACTGTTGTCTTTCCTTCACCGAAGAACTGTAATGTGTGCCATTTTATTACCCCGTTTTACAAGCAGTGGCAGACCTCTACCCACAACAAGGTTCCCTGCCTGAAATGCCATGACTATTCACCCACCAAGGCCCTTGTGGGTCAATTCATGTTTTTGTCCGGCTCATATAATCCCCGTCCTCTTACGAATGTGCCTGACAAGAATTGCCTCCAGTCAGGATGTCATGATAAAAGAATGGTTGATTCTGAGGTGACATTTACCAAGAGAGGCACCACCTTTGATCACAAGACCCATTTTGCAGAAATGAAAAGGGGCATAACACTCCACTGCAGGAGCTGCCACTCCGATATCGTTCAGGGATCGCACAGCAAGGTTTCCATGAATGTGTGCTACCTCTGCCATTTCAAGGGAGTACCCCACGATAAAACCTTCCTCGGGTGCCCCTCGTGCCATTCTTCTCCCAAACAACCGATTACAGTTATGGGAAAGACCTTCTCCCACGACGAAGCCTTAAAGGCGGGCTACAAATGCAATCAGTGCCACACGGAAGTAACAAAGGGTGATGGCGTGACCCCAAAAGAGAAATGTTATTTCTGTCATGTGGATAGAACGGAAAAATACAGTGACGTGAAACTCATGCATGAAAAACATGTGACTCAGAAACAGATAGACTGCTTGTGGTGTCATACAAAGATAGAACATGGGAAGATAGCTATGGCAGAAAAGATACCGCTGCGCAGGTGATATCTTCGCTGGAGTGAAGGACAGGAATGTGGTGCTCAAAAGGGGGCCGGATTCCTTCGGCTCCCTCCTGTTAAAGCTTCTTCCCGTTAAAGGATGCCAGTTTCCGCAATCCCTCCATGAGTTTTGCGAAGTCCTCGATTCTCAATGACTGGGGACCATCGCAGAGCGCCTTCCGGGGATCAGGGTGGACCTCAACCATAATGCCGTCCGCCCCGCATGCCATGGCAGCGAAGCAGAGGGGAGGCACGTAATTACTCGCCCCTGTGGCATGGGACGGATCCACGATAATGGGTAGATGGGACCGTTCATGAATGACCGGTATCGCGGAAATATCCAGTGTGTTCCTGGTTGCATTTTCAAAGGTGCGGATACCCCTTTCGCAGAGGACGACGTCCTTGCAGCCCTCGGAGAGAATATATTCCGCAGACATAAGGAATTCCTGAATGGTGGTTGACATGCCCCGTTTCAGAACAATGGGTTTGCCGAACTTGCCGACCCTTCGGAGGAGCGAGAAATTCTGCACATTCCTTGCCCCTATCTGGAGCACGTCCGCGTATTTTCCGACCAGCTCCACATCTTCCGGATTGATCACTTCAGTCACAAAGGGAATGCCGGATTCTTCCCTTGCCTTTGCGAGGAGTTTCAGGCCTTCTTCTTCAAGACCCTGGAAGGCGTAGGGTGAAGTCCTTGGTTTGAAAGCGCCGCCCCTGAGCATTCTGGCGCCCGCCTTTTTAACCTTTATGGCGGTCTCGATAATCTGTTTTTCGCTTTCGACCGAGCAGGGCCCTGCCACCACCCCAAAATGGCCACCCCCAAAGGAAGCTTTGTCCACCTTCACTATGGTGGGTTCTCTTTTGATCTCTTTGCTCGCGAGCTTATACGGTTGGAGGATGGGGACCAGTTTTTCTACACAGGGAATTGCTTCCAGTGCATAAAGGAGGTGTTTGTCACGGTCATCTCCCACGGCCCCAATAACCGTTCTTTCGACGCCGATGATTGCATGGGCCCTGAACCCAAGATCCTTTACCTTTTTTATAATGGACTCAACGCTCTTTTTATTGCAGCCCTTTTTTAGGACGATAATCATATGGCCTTACTTTAGAATCTTTTATTGCTTCAAGTCAATGGAGGGGTCTTTCATGCATCGGGGTCTTGCTGCGGAACGGTGCCGCAGTGAGCACTTTTCGTGAACACATTGTTTTTCTCTGCAGGGAATAATCCTTGTGAATTAAAGGGAATTAATTGATGTGGTGTGCCTTCTCATGTTATAGTACATTCACATAAAATTTCGGGTATATACGCTTTTTAAAGACAGACGCGGAGGGTTCTGCAGTAATGCTCATAGTCCAAAAATATGGCGGCACCTCTGTCGCCAACGTGGAAAGGATCAAGGCAGTTGCCGAACGGGTCGTAATGGCTGCCCGTGGAGGGAACAAGGTTGTGGTGGTTGTGTCAGCCATGGCAGGGGAGACTGACAAACTCATCAACCTTGCACACGAGATTTCACAGAGCCCGACTGACAGGGAGATGGATCTCCTCCTCTCTTCAGGTGAGCGCGTCACAAGTGCTCTGACGGCGATCGCTATTGAGGCCCTGGGACATAAAGCCATGGCCTTCACTGGCAGGCAGATGGGGATCATCACTGATACTGTGCATACAAA
>DASPUA010000445.1:0-2302 GCA_035623135.1 Thermodesulfovibrionales bacterium
GAGAAGGAACGCGGCCTTTCAGGGAAAAGGAAGGGATGCGGGAGGGACACGACTGCGAAGATGTCGGAGGTGTGCCTTCATACGGTACCAAAGGAACGTACTGATTTTGAAATTTCCCTGTTAAGGGCTATTATGGAATTAGGGAAGCCCGTATTCGGTATCTGTTACGGAATGCAGCTGATTAATGTGGCCTTTGGCGGGAGTTTGTATCAGGATATCGCCTGCCAGTACACGACTACCATTGATCACGGGAAAGAGAGCCACAGAATTATGGGAAAGGGAGAAGCGTTACATGGGGAGTTTACGGTCAACTCTTCACACCATCAGGCAGTGAAAGGTTTGGGAGACGGCCTTTCTGTCAGTGCATTTTCTGAGGATGGCATAGTGGAGGCCATTATGCTACCCAATTATCCCTTTCTCACGGGTGTCCAGTGGCACCCCGAAAGGTCAGAGGATGAGTTGTCAGTGATTCTCTTCAGCGCCTTCGTGGAAAGTGCTCATGCCCGCAAATAGGTTTTATCTTTTCATGCTCCTCTCCATGCTTGCTATTTTGGGATACCTATCCTACCAGATATTCCTGCCCTTTCTGACTCCCATTACATGGGCCATCGTCTTTTGTGTAGTGTTTTATCCTGTCTATGCCTTTTCCCTGAGATTTATCAGATTGAAGGCTATGGCATCACTCGTGACTTTGGTGTTGATTCTCATTGTCATTATCGGTCCGTTCTCGTACATCTCTTACACCCTCATGAGCGAGGTGACTGATTTTGTGGGCAGAGCTGAGATAACGACGAAGAAACTGGCAGAACTTCTAGCCCATGAACGTATCACGAAAATTATACAGAAGATTGAGCCTTATACCGGCATTGAAGGACCTTCAGAGGAGATTATCATCGAGAATACAAAGAAATTGGGGAAAAAGGTTGTGGAGGGACTTTCATTCGGGTTCACCAACGCAGTAAGTGTGGCAGGCAACTTTGCGGTGATGGCATTCACTATATTTTTTCTTTTCAAGGACGGGCCAGGCTTTCTCGAGAAGATAAGGGACTATCTGCCATTTTCTGAAAACCACAGGAACAGGCTCGTCTCCCAGATAAGGGACATGATCGTCTCGACCATATACGGCGGGGTGATTGTGGCGGTCGTACAGGGATTGCTGGGTGGACTTGCCTTTGCAGTTCTGGGGATAAAATCCCCGGTTTTCTGGGGCTGCAGCATGGCGCTCATGTCTTTTATCCCTGTACTGGGCACCTCGGTTATATGGTTGCCCGCAAGCCTTATTCTCTTCTCTCAGGGCGCGCATGCCAAAGGTATCGCGCTCATCCTCATTGGAGTATTGGTCATCAGTACGGTGGATAGCGTACTGAAACCTTTAATCATCGGTGGACGAACGAAAATGCCGACAATCATTATATTCTTCACGGTCCTTGGAGGAATAAAGGTCTTCGGATTGCTGGGACTCATCATGGGCCCCCTTGTATTCGCCCTTTTTCTTTCGGTCTTTCAGATATTTAAGGCCATAGAGGGAGAAATCGATGCTTGACCATGAAACAGGGCGACGCTTTTTTGGGAACCATATAAGGAGATGACAAGGGTAGGGATAAGGAAGAAGAAATCAGGTGTTCTGAATTGGCGAATTTTTCCCATCTGCTTTTTGCTTGCCATTTATTCGTGCTCTTATCATAACCGTCTGGACGGTTATGTGTATTACAGAGTTGGTACAAGTCCGACCACCCTTGACCCCGCCCTTATTGTGGATGTAACCGGAAGCACCATTGCAGCCAAGCTCTTCAACGGACTTGTAAGGTTGGACAAGGATCTCAACATAATCCCTGATATAGCAGAAAGCTGGAGGATTTCCCGTGATGGGCTCTCCTACACATTTAAGTTAAATCACAATGTTAAATTTAATAATAAACAGATAGTTACATCTTATGACTTTAAGTATTCTTTTAAGAGGATATTGGACCCGAAAACCCGCTCTCCCAATACCTGGGTCTTGGAAAAGATAAAGGGTGCAAAAGATTATCTCCAGGGGAAGACCGATGACGTAAAAGGGCTCAAGATTATTGACGAGCATACTCTAGAAATAAGACTCGTAAGACCCTTTTCCCCTTTCCTTTATCTGCTTACCATGTCAGCAGCGTATGTGGTTCCTGAGGAAGAGGTGAAGAGATGGGGGCCTGACTTTTCGAGCCATCCTGTGGGCACAGGACCCTTCGTGCTTAAAGAGTGGCTTTCCGACAGGGAACTGAGACTTGAAAGGCAGGAGAGCTACTTTGGGAAGAAGCCCCAGATACAA
>DASPUA010000446.1:0-2409 GCA_035623135.1 Thermodesulfovibrionales bacterium
GCTGTCCCCTTATCACGCCGATGCCAAAGACAATGGCGCATATGGCGAGCACCGCAACTGCCAGCTTGCGGCCAAACTGCGCGAGCCTTTTCTGCAGAGGGGTCTTCACCTCCTCCTCTTCCTGAAGCATGCACGCGATCCTGCCGAGTTCGGTATTCATTCCCGTCCCGGCAACCACACCGGTACCGCGGCCATAGGTGACGAATGTCCCCTTGTATGCCATATTCTTCCTGTCGCCGAGCGCAACATGTTCCTCATGCAACGTACGGACGTCTTTTTCAACAGCCAAGGATTCACCCGTGAGTGCTGCCTCTTGCACACTCAGCCGGGCCGACTCTATCAATCTCAGATCAGCAGGCACCACTCCACCTGCGTCAAGAACGACTATATCACCGGGCACTAGCGCTGATGCGGTAATAGTGGTGGGGATACCGTTTCTCATCACCGTCGCAGACGGAGCGGCCATCTTCTTGAGGGCAGCCATCGCCTTTTCGGCCCTGTACTCCTGTACGAATCCGACAACCGCATTAAGGACCACTATGACGACTATGGCGATGGTGTCCGAAAGCTCGCCTATGAACCCTGAGATAAGAGCGGCAGCGATCAGCACAAGGATCATGAAATCCCTGAACTGGCCGAAGAACATCATGAAAGGGGTTTTCCGCTGCTTCTCCTTTAGTTCATTTGGACCGTATTCACCAAGCCGCCCGAGCGCCTCTTCAGGAGAAAGCCCCTTTGATGACGAATGCAGTTCTGTGAGTGAGTCCTCGATACTTTTCTGATGCCAGTGCATTAATCCGACGCCTCTCCTCCCTTTCCTTTCTTCTGCAGGATCCCTTTCACCTTATTCAGCAATCTCCTCGCCCAGATGAACTCTGTTGCGAGGATAGCCAAGCCTGCCTCCTTCCCTTTCATCATCGCTTCTTCCGCCGAATATCATCGCCCATTGGGCCATCTGGGCCAGGTAGCTTATGGCGCCGGCGATAGTTGCCGCAACAGTACTCACCAGTATGTCCCTGTGTTTGATGTGGGCAAGTTCATGCGCGATGACCCCTTCAAGTTCTTCCCGATAAAGTATCCTCATGATGCCCGCACTAACCGCAACCGCACCATGGTTTGGATTCCTTCCCGTTGCAAACGCATTTGGCTGGTCTTGATCTATTCCATACACCTTCGGCATCGGAAGTTCGGCCCTTTGTGCAAGCCTCCTGACTATACTGTGAAGTTCAGGCGCTTCAGACTCGCTCACCTGCCTTACTCCATACATCCTGAACACGATCTTGTCACTGAACCAATAGGTGACAAAGTTCATTGCAAAAGCCATAACGAGGGCGAGCGTCATCCCTGATTTGCCGCCAAGAGCACCGCCGACAAAAACGAGCATTACGGTCAGCATCACCATGAGGACCATTGTCTTCATTCCATTCATTACAACCTCCCTGGGGGTTATCCCAATAAAAAGACCTTTACCGCGAACGATCCTTGTCATCACGGTAAAGGTCTTGCCTGTTAGTATTATCTAACCGGTGGTACCGGTCCGCAAATTCGGACGTGCTGACGATTGCCACCGATGCGGCTACTCCCTTTTACGTCTGTAATTAAAATAGCTTAAACTGCAGACTCCTGTCAAGATATCATGAAAACCCTGGAACAACGTAAAAGGAGGGAATCACTTATATACCTTTCGATACATTATGATCTAAAACATAGTGTTCTTCCGAGTCTATCCGTAAAATGAAAGCATGAAACCGACGATTCCGGAAACCGGCAGAGTGATAAGAGTGGACAATGATATGGCGGTAGTAGTGCTTCACCCAGGACAATCCTGTAAGGGTTGCGGAGCAGCAGAAATAGGGCTTTGTAAATCATCAGGGGCAGTGTCTACCCTTGTTGCGAGAAACCGGGCGAATGCGGTCCCTGGAGACACGGTTAGGATTACGTTGGACAGAACCATACAAACAAAGGGTCTTCTCCTTGCCTATGTCATGCCCATTGTCTGCTTTATCTCTGGTGTTATCCTCGGACATATTTCAGGGGAGGCGCTCGCCATCCCTTCCCTCGAAGTGCTCACAGGTTTTATCTCGCTTGTAGGTTCGGCACTTTATTCACTCAGGAGACTGAAGAAGCTGGATCGTGTTTCTTCAATGACAGTTAAGGAAGTTGTGTCAGACCCCGTTTTCTTTGACTGCGGCTGACTCGTAGGCCTGTTCCTGAGAAATGGTGCGGATATTTTTAAAGCGTTTCAGTCTATAGTATGTCTCCCTTTCCCTCTCACCTATATACTGGGATATGACCTTTATCTGGCGCGTGAGTTCAGGCAGGAGCCTCTCCTCAAGTACCCGTATCCTTCTCGTGCTCTTCACAATCTCTTCTCCCAGCCTCTTCAATTTACTCTCATAGGTGGCAATC
>DASPUA010000447.1:0-5144 GCA_035623135.1 Thermodesulfovibrionales bacterium
GCTGCTGTGCAGTGATGCCCAGATACCCTCGGCGCACCCTCCCGTGGGTCAAAAGCTGAGACACCACCCATTTGGCGGTATCTGATGGAATGGAGAATCCGATACCTTGGGCCATTATGATGATGGCTGTGTTAATGCCGACGATCCGTCCCCTCGAATCAACTAATGGTCCTCCCGAGTTTCCAGGATTGAGCGGTGCGGTATGCTGAATTATATTTTCGATAAGTCGTCCCTGCTGGCTTCGCAAGGCCCGGCCAAGAGCACTCACGACGCCGGTAGATACTGTGGACTGGAATCCGAAGGGGTTGCCTATGGCAATGATGAGTTGCCCCGCATGCAATGAGCCCGAGTCACCCAGAGATGCATAGGGGAGCCCCGAACCGTCAGCACGGATCACTGCCAGGTCTGTGGCCGGGTCAACACCGACAAGCGCCGCTGGCAGTGTTGTTCCGTTTGTGAGTGTTATAGACAGCTTTCTTGCGTCATGCACCACATGATCGTTGGTAAGGATATAGCCGTCCGGGGCGATGATGACACCGGAACCCGATCCGATCTGCTCAATTCCGCTCCCCCCTGACTTCACACCTGCAGAGACGCTCACGACTGCAGGGCCTACTGCCTCAACCACTGTAATGACCGCCCGTGAGTATGCGTCGAGAAGCTCCACATCAGGCTTCTCTTCCTCTCTTACCTCGCAGCGACCCTCTACGCCCTTTTCTTCACCTTCATTCCTGATAAGCCTAATCACCCGTTGTAAACCCTCTTCGTTCATTCCTTCTCCCAACACTTCCCGAATTCCATTTATCACCTTATGGTGACATAGTAATTGAGCTTTTTGCCTTGTCAGTCCTCCTCGTCATATAACATTTGCGTGTATCAAGCAGATTCAAGGGTTCTCTTTATATACCCTGAATAATCCTTGACTGTAGGCTGATACGTTTCCGCTAAAAGAGGCGAGGATATCAAGAAATCAGCTGTTGAACGGTTGCATGCCGTAGGAATATTGTACACAACAGAAATTCTCAACAGTGCCTTCACATCAACATCGTGGGGTTGAGGTTCCATGGGATCCCAGAGAAATATCAAAAGATCGATCTTCCCTTCAGCGATCAGTGCCCCCAGCTGTTGATCTCCGCCTAAGGGGCCTGACTTGAGTTTCTCTATTGTACACCTCTCTGCTTCGAGCAGCGTTAATCGTTTCTTAATTGCCTCCTCGACAAGCCTGCCGGTTGTGCCTGTGCATATCAATTTATGTTTCAATAAGACCTCATAGTTCCATTCCACCCATTCAATGAGATCCTTTTTTCGATTATCGTGGGCCACGAGGGCAATGTTTTTAATTACATCCATACCTTTGACCTCCTCTCTCGTTTTTGGAATATCAGACCTTTTATCGCTCACTGACACAATCAAAATTATTCAGGTTGTCGAATAGACTTCTTATTTATTTTATCAGATTGGGAAGGTGCGCCATCGCATAAAATTCTGCCGGGCCTGCGGCCGACTAGTGCAATTTATTTATGGAGCATATGCTTTTCTCTGATTTTTCAGATATGTTTTGACAACCATGACGCGACGTTGCGGTAATCTTCTGCCCCGTGAGACCTTGGGGCATAGAGGATTACCGGCTTTCCAAGGCCGGGCGCCTCTGCCAGGGCCACATTTTCGCGTACCGCAGGAGCTACCCTTCCAGGGAAGAGTTCTTCAAGGCGCTCCAATATCTCTTGGTGAATCCTTCGCCTTGGGTGGGCGCGGCATGGTATTATGGCGGTGATCTCAATCCCGGGATGATCTTTCCTTATAGATGCCACCATTTCGACCATTTGATTGAGGCCTCTCAACGCGAGGTAGTTCGTTTCGACAGGAATGACAGCGTGTTTGCTGGCCCACAGAGAAGTGGCGGTGAGTACCCCCAGACTGGGGGGACAGTCTATAAGTATCCTGTCCCAGTCTCCCTGTGTCTGTCTTATACAGCGGAGAAGCAATTCCTTTCCGAGTGACCCGGTAAACAGTTGCCGTGCCAATGCCAAATTGGGTCCGGAAGGTACCATATCCACATCTTTGATCTGTGTGCTCGCCACAGGCAGCCCTGTGCTTCTCTGCAGGGCATGGAGGAGGTCGTCTCCATTATCGGTGATGCCGAATGACATGCTCGCGCTTCCCTGGGGATCCATATCAACAAGAAGAATCCTTTTCCCTGCCTCTCCCCAGCATGCAGCGATGTTTGTCGCAGAGGTCGTTTTCCCGACTCCGCCTTTATGATTCGCAATGGAGACTATCTGCATCAGTCGGTTCCTTTCGTCGCACCAGAAGTCTTGATCCGTAAAGAAATCGAATATTGTTAATTAGAGAAACTAGCCAGCTATTCCCTTTCAAGGGTTGCAGCTTTTGTTTTCAGTTCCTCAATTTGGCGATGTATCGTCTCAGAAAGCGCAGGGGTACCAAGATGATGATATTCAGGAATCGCTTTCTGGAAATCCGGAGGTGCGTGTAGAAGGATTTCAAGCATCTGCGCGTGTGACCTTGCCAGATCCACGTAAGAACTCCTGAGCGCGTTATATCGTTCCCTGCATGGATGCACCTCACCAGCTTTTTTTTGCAAAACAACGCAGACCGCACTCGTAACCACAATCAACAGCACGATAAATATATGGGCCCGGGCAGTGCTCTTCATGGATACCACGCCTCCTTCAATAGCAGCACTATTTTCCCCCTCAGCGATCTCATGACTCCTGTTTGGTTTCGTATGCCTCGATGTACATGTCAGCAAAGCCGGATCTATCCTGCAACCGGCATCTCGGCCATTTTATCTGTCAGTTCCCAGGGAAGTCCTATATCCATTCTCCCCACATGTCCGTATGCTGCAAGCTTTCTGTAAAAACCACCCTTTATCGTTGATGGCAGATATCTCAGGTTGAACTGCCGTATAATCCCCGCAAGACGAAAATCAAACGTTTTCTCAACAATTGCTGATATCTGCTCATCGGGGATTTTCCCTGTGCCGAATGTCTCGACCTGGACGCTCACCGGCCTCGAGAGACCGATGGAGTAACTGAGCTGGATCTCACATTCATCAGCAAGCCTTGCAGCAACTACATTCTTTGCTGCATAGCGGGCTGCATAGGCGCCCACCCGGTCGATACGTAAGGGGTCCTTACCGCTTAAGGCTGCTCCGCTCTGCCGGGAGTATTCTCCGTATGTATCTATTGCATTCTTCCTTCCGGTGAGCCCTGAATGGACTGAAGGCCCTCCGGTGATAAACGGACCGTCAGGATTGACAAAGATCTTTGTATTGCTGTCAGGTCTTATTTCTTCATCATGGAATATGGAATCTATTACCACCTGTCTGATATCACCTTCGAGCCTCTTCATATCAGGTCCTCCTGCCACGGAAGGCTTGTCCTGACTGGCGATGACCGTGATACTATGAATCCTTAAGGGCTTGCCGTTCCTGTATTCGATCCCCACCTGAGTCTTCCCGTCAGGTGCGAGATAGGGCAGTATCTTCTGGACTCTCACTGAGGTGAGTCTCCTTGCCAGTTTGTGGGCCAGCCAGAGGGGCAGGGGGATCAGGGCAGAGGTCTGATTACAGGCAAAACCAAAGATGGTCACCTGGTTCCTCGCAGGAATCGCATTGATCTCTGCATCCGAAAGTTTTCTCTCATCAAAGCAACAATGCTCATCATGGGGCAGTTCCTTAAGGCTGGTCACGATGCTGCATGTCTTTGCATTAAAGGCATTCTGGTTATACCCTGTGAGGGTGACGACCTGTCTCGCGATGTTTGGGAAATCCACGCTTGCGTTGGACTCAAACCGGGCTGCTATGAATATGATGGCTGTCGATACCGCGCATTCGGCAATAACCCTTGAATAAGGGTCCTGCTGAAGAAAATGGTCAACAATGGCGTCGCTTATCTGGTCACAGAGCTTGTCAGGATGGCCTTCTGTCACTGATTCTGACGTGAAGATGAAGTCTTTTTTCATGCGGTCACCTCTCTCGTCACTTTCTTCGTTGCTTCGTTCACTAATAGTGGGAACACAGCGCTGCCGCCTATCACCACACCATCAAGGACACTGACCGGGGCGATCCCGAGGAGATTTCTCAACCCAGGTATCACTATAGCCAGGAGTTGGATCACAAAGGAGCCTCCTAGGGCTATATTGAGGTATTTGTTAGGTGGTAACTTCTCTTTGCCGAACATGCTATGTCTTTCTGAACGACAGCTCAACGCATGGAGGAGTTGTCCTGCAGTAAGGCTCAGGAATGCAAGCGTACTTGCCCTTTGTCCCGTGCCATATTTCGCAATACCGTACCCGTATGCACCCAATGCACCTGCAGAAATGATCGCTGATTCAAAGGTAATTCTCTTAAAATCTGACGCCCTGACAATGGGTTGGCCTGGGTCGCGGGGTTGTTGACTCAGGACATCAGGCTCGGGTGGCTCAAGGGCAAGCGCAAGTCCTGGGGCTATATCGGACATAAGGTTAATCCAGAGAAGTTGTATGGCGCTCAGAGGCTGACCAATGCCTGCTGCAATGGCCGTAAACATGACCATGATCTCGCTGAGATTTGTGGAGAGGAGAAAATGGACCGACTTCCTTATGTTGTTATAGATAGTCCTTCCCTGGCTTATGGCGACAATCATTGTCTCGAGGTTATCGTCTTCGATAACGACGTCCGCAACCTCGCGGGCGACATCGGTGCCTGTATGTCCCATGGCGATTCCTATATCAGCTGCCTTAAGGGCCGGTCCGTCGTTGATGCCGTCACCTGTCATAGCAACAACCTTACCCGCGCTCTGGAGCACCTGGACTATCTGGAGCTTGTGGGCAGGGCTGACGCGGGAGAAGACATGCACCCTTTTGCAAAGCCCTTTCATCACTTCAGAGTCGATATCAGTCAAATGTGTGGAATCAAGTATTTCGAGCTCTTCCCCTTTGCTGAGGTTCAGTTCTTTCCCTATGGCGTATGCGGTGGGACTCTGGTCCCCGGTTATCATTACCGTGTCAATCCCGGCTTTGTGAAAGTCTCCGATAAGTCCTTTGAGGCCATCTCTGACAGGGTCGGCCATGCCTATAAGCCCAAGCCATATCAGAGTGTCCGAAAGGTCGCCCTCCTGTCGTAGAGGGAGAGACGTATTATC
>DASPUA010000448.1:0-4923 GCA_035623135.1 Thermodesulfovibrionales bacterium
ATCCCTCGTCGCCATCGGTGCCGTAGTCCCTGTTCCATGCCTCATATTCCTCCAGTGCAGCTCTGAGTGCTTCAGGGTCCTCGAGGTAATCTGTGCGGTCTTTCCATGCATTGATGAATGCATAGCTTTTCTGTTCTATGAGTTTCCTTTTTTCTTGTATTCGCAAGTCGTCGTCGCTCTCAAAGAGGCTGGTAAGATTCCATACGCCCTGTTTCATCTCCACTTCCTTTCTTGTCTTTTATAACGGGTATAATAATGGTAAGGCTCTTTATCAACCAGTACATGGGATAAACCATGGTCTATTATAGCACCGACGTATTGTCTGGTTTGGAAGTGTCATGCGAAAGAATGTAAAATAAACACGCGATGAGAAAGACGCAGAAACCATTTGTGGAAATCTATGCTGACGGCGCGTGCAGCGGAAACCCGGGGGTGGGGGGATTCGGTGCACTACTAAAAGCAGATGACAAGGAGAAGGAAGTTTCCGGCTGTGAAGAGATGACGACTAACAACAGAATGGAATTGCTGGGAGTGATTAACGCGCTTGAAGCACTCAAAAGACCGTGCAGGGTGAAGATCACCACAGATTCCGATTATGTGGTGAAGGGCATGACCAGGTGGATGGATGCATGGATAAGAAAGAACTGGATGAATGCCCAGAAAAAAAACGTGCTGAACAGGGATCTCTGGGAAAGGCTTTTGAGGGCATCACTTCCGCATGAGGTGGAATGGGTCTGGATAAAGGGACACAACGGCCACCCAGAAAACGAGCGGTGCGACCGGTTGGCAAGGAAGGAGATAACGCGCTGTAAGCAAAGGATGAAGGGAAGAGACGCCTGAGAAGATCTGGAGAATCAGGGATTGTAATACTTTTTCTCTTCTGGCAGGTAGTCCTGTTCCACATGCCCTCCGTAGTCATGCGGATATTTGTATCCCTTCCCGTGGCCAAGTTTCTTAGCTCCCGGATAATGTGAATCCTTCAAGTGGTCCGGGACCTCAAGGGTCCCTTCCTTTCCCATATCTTCCATGGCCGCCTCTATTGCCCTGTAACAGGCATTGCTTTTGGGTGCTTTCGCAATATAAATAGTGGCCTGTGCAAGGGGTATTCTCGCCTCTGGCATTCCTATGAATTCCACAGCCCTTAATGCAGAGGTCGCAATCACCAATGCCATGGGATCAGCCTCTCCCACATCCTCGGACGCGCATATTACTATCCTTCGTGCGATGAAACGCGGGTCTTCTCCCGCGTACAGCATCTTCGCAAGATAGTAAACGGCAGCATCGGGGTCAGAGCCCCGCATGCTTTTTATAAAAGCAGAGATGGTGTCGTAGTGCTGGTCGCCCTTTTTATCATACACCACCGCCTTTTTCTGAATTGATTCTTCAGCAATCTCAAGGGTAATGGTCACCGTTCCTTTTTCGTCAGGGGTGGTGGTGAGTACGGCAATCTCGAGAGCCGAGAGGGCCTTTCTCGCGTCGCCATCGGACATTCTCGCAATGTGCATAAGGACCTGCTCGTCAGTCGCAATGTTCATGTTTCCGAGACCCCTCTCTTTGTCCTGCAATGTGCTGTGCAGGATGGTCAGAAGCGCTCCTTCCGATAATGGCTTCAGTTCAAATATCTGGCTCCGGGAGAGAAGGGCACTGTTTACGTAGAAAAAAGGGTTTTCAACAGTAGCGGCGATCAGCACGATATTCCCCTCTTCCACATCAGGAAGGAGAGCGTCCTGCTGGAGTTTGTTAAACCTGTGGATCTCGTCCAGGAAAAGAAGGGTGGGCACACCTTTTGCCTTGCGCGCGCGAGAGGCCTGGATGACCTTTCTGAGGTCATCCAGGCCTGCAGTAGCTGCATTAAGCCATTCGAAGTGGGCCTTTGTCTTGGCGGCTATGACCCTCGCCAGTGCAG
The DNA here is from genome assembly GCA_035623135.1 of Thermodesulfovibrionales bacterium. GTDB lineage: Bacteria > Nitrospirota > Thermodesulfovibrionia > Thermodesulfovibrionales > UBA9159 > DASPUA01. The sequence continues at coordinate 1,907 of DASPUA010000448.1, forward strand.
TCTTCCCCGTGCCCGGAGGTCCGTAAAGGATGAGTGAGGTGATTCTGTCAGCTTCCACAGCCCTCCTGAGGAGCTTGCCTTTACCGAGGAGATGCTCTTGACCCACATATTCCTCAATTGTCCTCGGACACATGCGATATGCGAGCGGTTCTTTTACCATCTCTGTCTTAAAGAGATCCATGTATCACTGTAACCCTTTTGCTCAGGATATGTCCAGACGTGCAGCATGGGTGTATACTAAAATAAAAGGCAGTATTAAGTGGGTCTGCAGGGAAAGCAGAAAAGGAAGGGGCGCAGTTATGGAGAAGAAGGATAATGTCTCGGTCATAAGGGTAATACTCAGGGACGGACAGAGTCTCAAGGTGAGACCCATTGAACCCCTGGACAGGGGAAAACTGAAGGATTTGTTTTACCGCCTGAGCCCCCAAACGCGTTACTTGCGTTTCGGGTATATGAAGAACTTCTTGAGTGACGATGAACTCACCTATTATACGGAGGTGAAGCCCCCTGACACGTACGCCTATGTGGCCCTTATAGGGGAAGGGGATGAGGAGAGGATCGTGGCGGTGGGGAGATGGTTTCTTGGCCAGGACACAAGAACCGCAGAGATCGCCTTTGTAGTTGAAGATAACATTCAGGTGAGGGGGATTGGTACAGCCCTGCTCGAACAACTTGCGGATGCGGCCCTTGCTCATAAAATAAGGAAATTCATCGCACATGTGCTTCCGGAAAACACGCGCATGCTTGAGGTCTTTGAAGAGAGCGGTTTCAAAATACAGAAGAGGATTAATGAGGGCGTGTGCCAGATTATTTTTGATCTTGAAGACCAGGAAGAGTATTCAAAGCGCCAGGCATACCGGGAGCACGTTGCCCGTTCTGCCGGTGTACGTAAAATCATGTTTCCAAGGAGCATTGCAGTGGTCGGTGCATCCCGTGAGATTGGGAGCGTGGGCTGGAAGGTATTCCATAATCTCCTTTATGCCGGTTTTACCGGTACTATTTTCCCTGTAAATCCCAGAGCAACTTCAGTGGGAGGGGTGTTATGCTATCCTTCGGTGAGCGACGTTCCCGGGGATGTGGATCTTGCGGTTATAGTGGTGCCTGCGGCTAGGGTATTGAATGTGATCGACCAGTGTGGCAAAAAAGGGGTGAGCGGCCTAGTCATCATATCTGCAGGGTTTGGCGAGACGGGTCCAGAGGGTAAAGAGAGACAAGAAACCCTCAGGGAAAAAATCCTTTCCTACGGAATGCGGTGCGTGGGACCAAATTGTCTGGGGATTATCAATACCGATCCTGGAATAAACCTGAACGCCACTTTTGCGTCTATTGATGCGCCCCGGGGAGTTCTGAGCATAGGGTCCCACAGCGGCGCCCTGGGACTGGCACTCCTCGATTATGTGAAGAGCAATAATTTGGGAATTGCGCACTTTGCGAGTATCGGCAACAGAGTTGATATTTCGTCAAACGACTTCTTGGAGTTTTGGAGAGATGATGAGAACACAGGTGTTATCCTCCTCTATTTGGAGAGCTTTGGGAACCCCCGTAAATTCAGTCGTATTGCGCGGAGCGTTTCGCGAAAAAAGCCCATCGTTGCCGTGAAGTCAGGCAGAAGCGAAGTGGGGAGAAGGGCCGCGAGCTCCCACACAGGAGCGCTCGCGGTATCGGATATTGCGGTGGATGCACTTTTCCGGCAGGCGGGGGTAATACGGGTAAATACGATTGAAGAGATGTTTAATGTGGCGAAAGGACTTGCCCATCAGCCATTACCCAAAGGACCACGAGTCGCGATTCTGACCAATGCGGGCGGCCCGGGGATTCTGGCTGCCGATGCTGCAGTTGGCTGGGGACTTACTGTTCCCGCACTTTCTGATGACACCCGAAAAAAGCTCACTGAGTTCCTTCCAAAGGAGGCGTCCTTCTCCAATCCTGTGGACATGGTTGCTTCTGCAACAGGAGAACATTTTGGCAGGGCACTGGATGTCCTCCTGAGTGATCAGGACATCGATGCAATTATAATCATTAATATACCCATAAGACCCACTGAGGAGGTGGCAGGAGAGATCAGGAAAACCATGTCCTTGCGTGCGTGCGACAAGACTGTGCTGGCATGCTTTATGATGTCAGAGGTAAAGGGAATTGACCTCAGTTACGATTCCGATAAACGTGTACCAATCTATCTTTTCCCTGAAGACGCAGTGCAGGCCCTCTCCCATGCCTATCCCTATTCCCAATACCGCAGTTCGGAAGAAGGACGTATCATGGGCTTTCCCGACATTGATGAAGAGAATGCGAGGGAACTTCTCAAGAGCGAGGGAATCGTTGTGGAAGAGGGCGGCTGGTTACCCCCTGATGTTGCAATGAAGCTTTTAAAGGAGTACGGAATACCGGTTGCATATACGAGGGCTGCGTTCAGTGCTGAGGAGGCAGCCTGTGTTGCGAGGGCAGCAGGGTTCCCAGTGGCAATGAAACTTCGCTCTAGGACAATAACGCATAAGACTGACGTGGGAGGGATCTTTCTCGGACTTGAGGGGGAAGCTGAGGTAAAAGAGGCATACCAAGAGCTGAGGGCCCGTCTCATAGAGAAAGGGCGTGAGTCAGAAATGGAAGGGGTTGTGGTGCAGCCTATGATGCAGGGAGGGCAGGAAGCGATCATGGGCATGTCGCACTATCCGGTATTCGGACCCCTTGTGATGGTGGGCCTCGGGGGAATCCATGTGGAACTCCTGAAGGATGTTGCATTCTCGCTCCATCCCCTCACCGACAAGGACCCCGAGTACATGTTAAGACAGCTGAAGGGTCTTCCCCTGCTGGAGGGATGGCGCGGGAGCACCCCCAAGGACATAGAAGCACTGAAGGAAATCCTTCTGCGCTTCTCTGCCCTTATCGAGGATTTCCCCGAGATTGCAGAGATGGAGATAAATCCTCTCATGGTTTTTGACAGGGGAAACGGCTGCACGGCTGTTGATGCAAGGATATTATTCAGACCGAATACCGTTCGGTAATTGCTGAACAAATCA
>DASPUA010000449.1:0-3437 GCA_035623135.1 Thermodesulfovibrionales bacterium
GGCGATCACCTTGACGAACAGCGATTTGCCGCAGCCGGATATCCCCATAATTAACACCCCTTTCGGCATCTTTGTACCCGAAGAAATATTGTCCAGGCCGAATGCCTTTTCACGGCGCTCCAGCCAATGTTTGAGGTTTTCCATCCCCCCCAGATGGTCCAGATCGGCATCATTGACAACAAACTCCATGATACCGCTTTTTCTGATGATCTGCTGTTTGGTCTCAAAGAGCGCTTGAACAATTTCGCTGCCACTGCCGACCTGGGAGTGATCTAAAGTGCGGATGCTACGCTCAATGTCCGTAAGATCAAGACCTTGGGCAGCCACCACCAATCTCCCCACCAGTTCAGACTCAGCGGCACAAGCCTGCGCGAGTAGCGGAACACGTTTTTTCAGGAATTCCAGGTGCGCCTTGATCTCTGCGACAGCGGGAAGTCCCTGATTGAGAATAACAAGGTCTTCTCGCAACCGTTCCGGCACAGCATCCTCTTCACCAATAACAATCAGGACCTTTGATCGGGCTCGCACGGCAAATTCCTTCAGCTTTCTTATAATAAACGGATCATTTCCCCAAAAGCTGGAAAGGTCCTTGAAAAGAAAAAGGGCGGGCCCTGGTTGCGCGATGGCGAAATCGAGCGCCAGCAGAGGCTCCATCGTCTCTTTGAAAGGCACTCCCTCCCGAGTGAACCCTTCGGTGCAGGTCCATATATACGGACTCCCTGCCCCTTTCATGCGTGCGGCAGCCAGCGCTACAATTCCCTCCGTACGCCGCTCGTTAACAGTCACCACATAAATTACCCGGTTTCCGGCCGCGATCATTCTCAGCAAATCCTTGGCATTCAGGTTCTCCATCTTCCTTCCCTTAAAGCAAACTCACTCGTATCTCACCTTTAAACGGTATGGCATTATTTCCCAGTTGTATTACTCACCATTATATCAGCTTTCAAAGGTATCAAGTCCAAGAAGGAAGGTTGCGCGGCGGTTCCTTTTTTATGAGGTGAGATTTTATGCAGTAAACCTTGGTAGATGCACGCTATGTGATTATCAAACAAACAGGTGGGGCGAGAGAACCCTCGCTCCACCTGTTGCCACATGAAATCTGATTGGCTTAAGCTGCGTGAAGAACCCGTTCGGGTTTTTCACTTATCTCTCCTGGAGGCGCAAACGTTTTCAGCAGTTGATAGTTCATTTCTATCATTTTTTCAAGAGTATCCTTCCAGCCTTCCTGTACCTTGATTGCTCCATCAGTCATGACCTTCGATAGGTTCTCTAGTGTATGACCCCATGAATTGCAAATGTCGGCCATCTCCCTAAAAGGCATACCCGCAGGATTGAAAGCTGGCTCCTGAAATTTTCTTGTCATCTCAATCCAATACTTCAAGAATTCCATTTGTGGTTTTACCCATGTTTCGGAAAACTCCAATCCTCTTTCCATAACTCCCTCCTCATTCTTTTCCAGAGTGCCTATTCTGGTTGTTTGGTCATATACACGGGGCCCTCATTACGTCAGGACCTCTTCCTTGTCCCCCGATTTTGTAAATGTGCACGAATATCTGACATTGATCTCTAACTTCTTCTCATTCCCTGGCTGCTTCACCGCTTCGCAATTGTCAAAAAAGAAAGCCATCCACCCAAAGGAGTTTCATCCTTCGGCAGCTCGGCCATCTTCTTTAAGACCCGCGGCTTTCCCTCCTCTCATGAAAGAGAGGTTGGCTTTACCGGGACAAAACTACCTATCTATTTTGTACCATATGAGAGCAATGAGTACTATCAGTCTAAATCTGAAGTTTCCGTAGGTCTTGTTCCTACAGAATCTCCGAAAACGCAATCTTTACAACATTTCTTCCGCTTGTAATCAGCACTATCATTGAGGGCATAAAAGGTTTCAGGTCCAAAAAGTGTCGGTTTTTTGTCTCGCTTTTCCTTTTAGCTCTTCCAAACAGCAATAAAAGAAAAAGATAGTGCAACCAATAACATCAATAGATTGGCATTGTCTGTTCATAACCCTCTCTCAGTGGTTATAATTACCCTATGTCAATCACCCATTTCCTTGACTCACTGGAGAAGGACAGCAGGTTTATGCTCCAGCTCGCTGAGCACAGGTATATCCCGTCCATTGAACCGAGACACATGAAACTCGAAGTAAGAGATGCGTTGAGGGATGTGCTCAAAAGCCAGGGTATCGGGAGGTTCTGGAGCCACCAGGTAGAGGCCATTGACCTCATCAGGCAGGGAGAGAATGTTGTGGTCATGACTCCCACCGCGAGCGGGAAAAGTCTGATCTATAACATACCCGTGATCGAGTCCGTCATGGATAATCCCGACTCAAAGGCGCTCTATATATTCCCTTTGAAGGGCCTTGAACAGGATCAGGTGAAGAACCTTAACGAGCTTTGCAATTCCGTGCACATCAATCCCCCACAACGAAAAAAGGTCTCCCGCTCGCATCTGGAACCTGCTGAAGTGTACGATGGTGATACCACATCCTACAGGAGGAAACAGATAAGGGAGTCTATTCCGAGTGTGATTTTCACGAATCCTGATATGCTCCATCTTGCGATAAACCCTTATAATTCAAAATGGGAACCCTTTTTCAGGGGTCTCAGGTATGTGGTACTGGATGAGGTGCACACCTATCGCGGTGTCTTCGGCTCGCATATGGCACATGTCATGAGAAGACTGAGGAGGATATGTCACCACTGGGGGGCGACCCCGCAGTTTATTGCATGTTCTGCCACCATCGCCAATCCTCAGAAGCTCACCGAGGAACTTGTGGGGCTCCCCTTCCGGCCAGTGCTCGAAAGCGGCGCGCCCCATTCAGGGATACACTTCATGTTTCTCAGCCCTGCCGAAAGCCCCTATACAGAGGCCACATGGCTTTTCATCCAGTGCGTGAAGGCGGGACTGAGGACGATCGTCTTCACAAAGGCAAGGAAGATCACTGAATTGATTTACCGCTGGACCATTGACAGGGCCCCTGAACTGGAAGAAAAGATAAGTCCCTACCGTGCAGGCTTTCTCCCCAGGGAGAGGAGGGAGATAGAACAGAGACTTTTCAGTGGTGACCTCCTTGGGGTCGTCTCCACCAGTGCGCTGGAACTGGGTGTGGATATCGGCGGATTGGATGTCTGCATTCTTGCCGGCTATCCTGGCTCCATCTCAAGCACCTGGCAGAGGGCAGGAAGGGTGGGAAGACATGGCCAGGAATCCCTGATTTTCATGATAGGCCTCCAGGATGCACTTGATCAGTATTTTATAAAGAACCCGGATGCCTTTTTCGGAAAGAGCCATGAAGCAGCAGTGATCGATATCACGAACAGGCACATACTTAAGCAGCATCTCCCGTGCGCCGCATCAGAGCTCTATCTGAAGGAAAACGACACTGTGTATGATGTAGCTTCCCTTAAACCACTTATCGACGAATGCACACGCGAGGG
>DASPUA010000450.1:0-4918 GCA_035623135.1 Thermodesulfovibrionales bacterium
GAAGGAGAAGACCCAATGAAACGCATATGTGGATTCAGTCTGATTATGATGCTTGTGAGCTATCCCGCCATTCTCTGGGCACAGACCTTTAATGAACCAGACGCGACAGTTCATACGTCTCCGGTACCCGCTCATTCTGAAGCTGACCTGATAGACCTTCCACGTCCTTCATCTCTCTCCGATGCCCCTGTCAAAAGTGAAGCCCCGACAATCATCGTGGCACAGGCCATAGCGGGTGAGGAGATACCTTCACGACATCTAGCGTCATCCGCGGAAAAAGAAGCGCCAGAAGAGGGTGAAGAAGAGGTTCCTCTGATTGCTGACCCCCTAGCTCCGATCAATAAGGCAATGTACCATGTGAATGATAAGCTATATTTCTGGCTTTTGAAACCCGTAACCCAGGTGTATTCTCACACCATGCCCGAACCCTTCAGGGTTGTATTCAGCAACGCATTTGACAACCTTTGGGCTCCGAGCAGAATTGTGAATAACCTGCTCCAGCTCAGGTTCAAGGCAGCAGGCAATGAGTTTATCAGATTCATCTTCAATACCATTGCCGGGATCGGAGGCCTTGGCGATGTTGCCACACCTGCCCTCGGCATCAAAAAGCAGGAGGCTGACTTCGGCCAGACCCTGGGCCATTACGGAGCAGGCCACGGGTTTTACCTCGTGTTGCCCTTATTTGGACCTTCCTCCCTCCGTGACGGAGTGGGGCTTGCTGCTGACCGGTTTATGTATCCGCTTTCCTATATAAGCTCGAGTAACCTGACCTTCGGCGAGGCAGCAGGAATCTTTGCAGGTGAGAAGGTGAACGACGCGTCATTCCATATCGGAGAGTATGAGTCCTTCAAGGAGTCTGCCATCGATCCTTATGTCGCCATGCGCGACGCCTTTGTCCAGTATCGCCAGAAAAAGGTGGAGGACTCAAAGAAACCTCCTGAATGAGGACTTGGTGAGCCGTGGAGGACCTGTCTGCCGGCAGGCAGGTTCGAACTCCGACCCGCTGATTAAGAGGTCTAATCGGAGCATTTCCAGCCAAGAGCCTATCAATATAGGCTCTTCTAACCTCTTGTATTTCCTAACAAAAAGATTTGTAGAAGTTTCTTAACGTTTAGAAACATAAGCCTTTCTTTTTTGAACGACATGCACGTTTGCAGACTTGAAATCATATTCATACATCACATAGAGCAGGTAGACCGTAGGTGTGAAATATTAGGGAAAAAGAACGGATGCCGGCATTCCTGCCAGCACCCGCTATCACTTATGATCTCATTTTGCGTACTTGTCAGGATTCTTTCTGAAGTCATCGATACAGGACTTGCAACAGAAATAGTAACTCTTGCCTTTGTAATCGATTACTGGCGTATTCGACGCTACCTCAAATTTATTGTTGCTTACTGGACACATCTGGGTCTTCCCGATCTCGTCCTTTGTCGGTTGGCGAAGAGGTAACTCTCCAGATGCAACATATTTATTGGGGTTCTTCTTAAAATCTCCCACGCAGTGGGGGCAGCAGAAATAGTAACTTTTCCCCTTGTAATCGATTACCGGCGTATCCTTTCTGACTTCAAACTTCACGTTCATAACAGGACAATTGACCATCCTGCCAATTTCATCTTTCGTCGCCTTGCGTTCCTTCATGTCGTCGGCTTGAATTGTTCCCACAAAGGCGATGATGAAAACTATCGTGAAAATCAAGGTAATCTGTCTGGCTATTTTCATTTCTTTTTCACCTCCTTTCCGCTTAGTTTAGCCTTCTCTCCTCTGCAGCATTCCCTTACTTCTCTCACTTCATTAGATTGACCAACTTATCATAAAGTATAGTCGTGTCACGGGCAGTACGCAAGTGCAATACCAGTTTTTTGATGGGCTGTTAGGTTTGCTTCACCAGCACCACGTCACTTTGAGTAGCATCACAGTTACTGATACAAACCTATCGTTGGCTGTCCAGAAGGAGAATCAAAGAGACTTGGTAAGATTGGTGAAAACATCGGCAGTTACCTGCTTAACGGTCTGATTTGCCCAGCGGTTAAGGTCAGGATTAGAAGCGGATATATTTAGGGCAGAGGGTTCCCCTGGCTGACTGCTTGTGATAAAATGATGCTAGGATGGGGATAAAGAGTGAGCTAATATATAAGAACTTTCCTTGATGTTTCAAAGGGGGTAATGCCATGAACGCGGCAGAGTATTGTCCTGTAGGAAAACTCGAAAAGATACTTGTGACAACTGACCGTTCCCTATTTAGCGAGGGAGCGATAAGGGAGGGAATAAGTTTCGCAAAAAAGTGTTCGAGCAGACTTTATATAATATCAGTTCTGGAAACAAATCCTGAATATGAGACTATTGGTGCCAATGCTTTTCAGAAAGAAGAGGAAGAAGCAATAGAATACCTTGTCTCCCTAAAGACAAGCGCATTGCAAGAGGGGTTAACCTGCGAGAGCCAGCTTCTTTATGGGGGTGAGCCTTATCGAGTCATTGTGGATACGGCGGTGGGGAAGATGGTTGATATGATAATCATGGGAAGACGCGGCCGAACCGGACTGATGAAGGCGTTGATGGGGAGTGTGACTGCAAAAGTCATTGGTCAAGCACCTTGTAAGGTTTTAGTTGTTCCAAAGGCGGCAAAGATTGAGTACAGAAAAGTACTAGTTGCTACAGACGGTTCTCAGCATAGCATGGCGGCAGCCTCAGAGGCTATTGAAGTTGCGAAGCGCTGTGGAAGCAACGTTATTGCACTTTCTGTTGCACATTCGGCAGCCGCCCTGAAGAAAACAAAGACCGATGTGAGCAGAGTTGTTGAAATGGCGCAAAAGGAAAATGTGCCGGTAGAAGCATTGACACCTATCGGCAAGCCTCCTGAAGTTATCGTTGAGACAGCAGGGGGCAGGGCAGTTGACTTAATAATTATGGGAACATATGGCGAAACAGGGTTAAGAAAAGCTTCTATGGGAAGCGTGACAGAAAAGGTAATCGGCCTTGCAACCTGTGCTGTCCTGGTTGTCAGAGAATAGATATTCGTCTTTGAGGGAGGCAATAAAATGGAGATTTCCCCCACTAAGTTTATTTTTTGTCAATAAACAGTACCGGAGTGGTCAAGGTTGCCAATCTAGCAGATGCCTGAAAGGTTGGCAACCAAACAATGCGGATCATGACCGGCATCAGATTAGTCCATTAGTCCCTAGGTGGCTTGTATCCGGTCTCTCCTGCCTTCTTCATTGCCTCAAGCGCTTCCTCCGCCGTCATAAGGGGAGTAGTTATGCCGGCTCTCAGTGCGCCTCCTCCTAAAACGGCTAGGGCCAGGGCTGCTGCACGCACGCTGTCAGGCATCTGACAAATAACCACTACATCATATTGCCCAAAAGAAAACCAGAAACCCTCAAGTCTGCCCCCAAGTTTCTGAATAGCTTTTTCTACTACCTCGCGGCGATTTTGTGGATTCTTGATGAGGTCTTTGACTGCCTCTGCTGTATATGAGGCCTGTAACATGTAGTAATTCATAATAGCCTCCTTTATGCTAGCCAACTACAGTTTAATAAAGCTCTTGCTCTAGCACATCCAGCAAGAGATTCCCCTATTGAAAGCATATCATTGAATCTGCTTCGCTGCAAAAGCTCATTTCACACCACTCGAAACTGGCGTACTATATGTTGCTTTAGCGGTCAATGCAGCTGTGATCAATTATTTCCATGAGAAACATGCACCTATTGCGGAAGTGTATCAGGATTGGGTTCAGCACCTACAAGCGGCCTTTTGTTGCCGATACACTGGAACTAGCCTTGCACGGATAGGGATAACGAGGGCAGGCGAAAGCGAAACGCACGCGTTTTTCGCTTGGTGGCTATACAAGGTATGTTCCCATAAATGAGACCGCCAGAGGGCAACTGACTACGCTTTTAGAGAAGAAAAAAGGGGAGTTCATATTCCACGATTCCTACGGCAGACGAATAAGAGATGTGAAGCGGTCTTTTGGGTCTGCTATGGAGCGCGCCGGCCTTTCCGATGTGAGGTTTCACGATCTTAGGAGAACGTTTGCTACTATGTGTGCTTTGAGTGGTGTACCTCCTAAGGCTTTGCAGAAATGGATGGGGCATAAGTCCATAGAAACAACCATGAAGTGTTATGTGGTTTTTCCAGAGGACTTCGAACAGGAAGCAATCAAGAGGTTAGATGGCGGAATGGACACTTATACGGACACTTCAAAAGAGAGGAATTTGGAGAAATCCTCGGAACCCATTGAAAAGACTGGTGAGCCGTGGAGGATTCGAACCTCCGACCCGCTGATTAAGAGTCAGCTGCTCTACCAACTGAGCTAACGGCCCATTAAAGACTGTGAAAAGTGATGAGTAAACAGTACCTAGTTAAACAAAAAAACAATCTTCCCGTCAACCAGAACTCATCACAGTTGGATATTGTTAAGCAAAAACTTTTTGGCGCGCCTGAGAGGAGTCGAACCTCCGACACCCAGCTCCGGAGGCTGGTGCTCTATCCACTGAGCTACAGGCGCAATTTAGTTAGTGGCTCATAGTTCGTAGTCTCTTACCGTTGCCATCAGTGAACCGCCAACTATCAGCTATGAGCCAAAAAGCTGCAAAAGTGCGGAGCAATTTTTTACATGGGGTGGGCGAGGGGACTCGAACCCCCAACACCTGGAGCCACAGTCCAGTGCTCTGACCATTGAGCTACGCCCACCATACCACCCAAAACCGGCGTTCTGCAAGGTTCAATTATACCATAATCAAATTTCCTTATTCTATCGGCCATATTCCTGCGGTAAGACCCAGTTGCCTCATAGGAAAATGTTACCGAAGGATCGTTGACTCAATGAAGTCATCTGCGACAGGAAGAGAAGATTCTTTTGAGGTTCTCTTCCATATTCTTTCTAAGCTCAAAGGGATTCAGGGTACCGAAGAACTCTGTA
>DASPUA010000451.1:0-5306 GCA_035623135.1 Thermodesulfovibrionales bacterium
GGGCCGGAAAAGGGGATATCAGAAATGGTCAATGCTGCGGACATCCCGATGATGCCCAGGATGTCAGACACGTTTTCCTCTCCATAGGAAAGCACAGAGACGATCCCCTGTGTCTCGCAGTAAAATCCTTCAGGGAAGAGCGGCCGCATGGGCCGGTCAATGAGACGGGAGGTGAGTATTTCCTTTTCCGTTGGCTTCCCCTCCCTCTTAAAATACCCTCCTGGAATCTTTCCTGCGGCAAAGGCCTTCTCCTGGTAATCCATAGTCAGTGGGAAAAAATCCAGTCCCTCACGCTCCTTCTTGTTCGCAACGACGGTGGCGAGTAAGACTGTGTCCCCGTATTTCACCAATACGGCGCCATCTGACTGTTTGGCGATTTCACCAGTTTCTATGGATAACTTTGTTCCCCTGACCTCTATCTCCACTTTGTTCATCTGTAAATGTTCTCCTATCTCCGTAATCCCAGCCGTTCCACAACCTTCTCGTATCGTCCCTTATTCTTCGCTTTGAGATAATCAAGGAGGCTCCTCCTCTGACTCACGAGTTTAAGAAGTCCGCGACGTGAATGATGATCATTCTTGTGTGTCTTGAAATGCTCAGTGAGGTACGTAATCCTTTCGCTCAGGATCGCGATCTGCACCTCAGGCGAACCGGTGTCCTTCTCATGGGTCTTATAGCTGCCTATTATGGCCTGTTTTTTCTCCTTCTCCAGCGACATCAAATCACCACCTTCCTAATTTTTCAGTCTATTACTATACCATATCTCCCTGATTTATTGTTGAGAATGGAAGATGTCCTGTGAGCCCCACAGACAAGACCCTCAGTTTCCTCGTTCACAAAGTGAGGACAGTCCGGTCACGCGAGAAGCTTCTTGAACGCAGTCGCAGTAAGATGCAGACGTGATTCGAAGAGATTGATGGTCGCACGTATATAATTCGCACAGCGCCAGTATATGGACTCAAAATCAATTTGTTTTGAACCTTTCTCCAGTCTACACACCTTCCCCAGTATTTCACCGTCTGGGACCGGCTCATCAAGGACAATCAGTGCGTCTCCCCTTGTCTGAAAGGAGAGGACATCATTGCGTTTCTGTTTCTTGACAATGCGGTGAATAACCGGATGTCCATATCTGTTCTTGAAAAAAACCAGGTCTCCTTTCCCTAATGAAGATGCAGAGACCTTTTTTATCGTAAGGATCTCGCTTCCATGGAGAAGAGGGACCATGCTTCCCCCTGTTGCGCGCATGCGAAGAAGGGCATCTCTGTTCAGGAGCTCTTGAAAAAGGCTTAGCCTTTCAAGCGTTGATGCTGTGCCTGCCATCTCATTGAGAAAAGACTTCCGGAGGTCGCTATTGGCTGAAATTTTCAAGAATATCTACCACCTCCTCAGTTGGTTTGAATGAAAGTTCATATGCAGGAACATGGCAAAGTATATCCTCGCAAAACACCATGAGTTTTTCCGTCATTGCACTGTCGTACCAGGGGATCGAGGCAACGGGGAGCAGTCTCTCGAATGCCTCTTTTCTTCCCAAATCCCTTATTCGGTTTCCGTCTCCATGGGAAATAAAGAAAATACCGGAAATGGGGACACCTTTGTTAATAGCTATATCCGCTTCTCCGGGCCATGGAGTACCGAAGGCGGTGAATGCGCCTTCAACCTTTCGCGCCACAATGCGGTCATCACTGAGAACTTCACCATACTGTTTTGAGAGAAATTGTCTTATGAGGGTGCTTTTCCCTGCACCCGAGCGACCGGGAAATAGATAACCCTTATTATTGATCCCAACCCCTGCGGCGTGCAGTATGGCTCCGCCTCTTGCACCAAGATAGTGCATGAGAAATATCTGGTCCAGAGGGTACCTCATCGGATTCGGGACGAATAAATCGCCGCCTTCGTGCGTGACCAGCTGCTTACCACAGAATATTGTTATCCTTTTAAGGGAGAGGGTAAACTTGGCTATCCAGAGCGGCCCATTACCGATAGCAGGCGGATCGAGAATTAGATAATTATCATCGCCCTTAGCCCATAAGGACCAGGAAGAGTCACTGCTGAAAATTCTTTTTGTATCAGAGATATCAGGAAGACAGCTCACCAAAACACTTACTTCGACATCGGGAGGTGTGTCAGCAGCATCATTTAAAAAGTCTTCATAGGCAGGCTCATGCCTCTGATGCACGATGCAGTCCTGGCCTGCTATTGCAAAACGGATTCCGGCGATCTCGAGACTGACCATGCCTTATAGCCAACAATTATTTCAGCTATGAGCCATTGAGTGAACATGGCCGTGTAGTGCAGGTCGGACGGCCCACCGCATTTGTACCCGCCTTTTTACAGGGTGCCGCGAGCACCTCCTCAGCAACCAATTCTATAGTTCTCAGTACCGGTTTTTCATACGCCCTTTTGGTAGTCTCTTTTCTCTCGTCATCTTCCATTGTTTTCCTCCTCAGCCCGCACCCTGCGCGTGCAATGATAATACCCTCTTGCGTGCCCTGCCCATGGCACAAAGATATTCCGAGTGAAGCTCTTCAGCCCCGTTTTCTAAATCAAAAAAACCGGGACAGGCAGCGCATAGGACATAGTCCTCGCAACCGCTGCACGCGTATGTCGGGCTGGTCTGCTTGCGAGTGATCTCCTTTATCGGCCCAGTCCATCCACTCAGAAAACTACCCTTAGACAGGTCAAACGTAATGTTTCTTACCATAACACATGGTCTTAGTATACCATACGGGTCGATATCGAAACCGGTCTTTCCCGCACCACACACGTATAGTTGATTAGAAAGAGGAGAATCATCTTCCTGCCCGTAGAACTCCTTCCAATTCTCAAGTCTCTCTTCATTCCCTAATTCCTTTGCCACGGCATCTTCAGCAGGCACGCGCAGGAGAAGCGGTGACCTGTCACCATTGAGCCGGGGGAAAAGGGCGGCATCAATCCGGAACGAAATGCCGTACGCGCGAGCTACCTGCTCCATCATATGCAATTCGTGCGAGTTCATGGTCATAAGTACGGTTTTAAGTTTCACCCTTATCCCCCTCGAGAGAAGACGCTCAATGCCATGAATACAGCGGGCATAGGAACCAGGGATGCCTGTGATAGACTCATAGGTGCAAGATGTGGCACCATACAGACTGATCTCCACCAGATATGGCGGATAACGATGAAAGAGCGACAGCACTTCTTCAGTTACCAGTGTCCCGTTTGTAAAGACGGTCACCAGCAAGCCTTTCATCTTCGCATGAAGAAAGATATCACTGAAGTCCCTCCTCACGAGGGGGTCACCGCCGCTGATGAGCAATTCAAGGCACCCTGCCTCGGCAATCTCATCAATAAGGGAAAAGACCTTGCTGGTCGGCATTTCCTCATTCTGCTTTTCCCGGACATCGTCCTGCGGGCCCACATAGCAGTGAATACACTTCAGGTTGCACCGATGGGTAAGATCAATGCTTCCTGACAGGGGTGTCCTCAGTTGAGCAGCTTTTCTGTAAAACCTGTTGAGATATTCCGTATTGGTGAGCCATTGCGTATGCGTACACTCTGTCACTGAAATGCCTCTTCGATTAGCCCTTCCTTGAAAAGTTCGGCAATGAATGCCTCAAGGTCTGCAGTGGCCTCTTCTCCTGTCACATCAAAACTGGATTGAATGTCTTTGCTCACCTGCTGAAGGGTCTTAGAACCATCAATCTCATCCCAAATGAACTCGCCCACCGGATTCAGGGCGAAAATCCTCTGCATGTCAGCGAGCCTTCCGCTGATGGGGACAAGGATCGTCTCTCCTGCAACCTTTCGGTAAACGATTTCGTTCTTCTTCTTGTATACCTCTTTCACTTCATACCACCGAGTTTCAATAGCCTCCCATCTTCAGCGCGGGGTCACCCAGGAGATTGTAAATGTCCATCATAGACGGGTCGCTGCCTTCTTGCGAATAGTCCTGAAGTGTTTTCATGATCACGTCCCCAAGCACGCGCATGTTTTCCCTGAAGGCATGCTGGAAGAACTTGGTGTCCAGGATCAATGCCTCTGAGTCTATGGATATCCCCGTGGGAGACCACATGGCCACCGCACCACCCTGTTGCTGCAATACCAGGTACTCTGCCAGAGAAGAATACCCCGGTATGGAGAATTGTCCCACGATGCAGGTCATGGCAGTCACCACAGGATATTTCCCCACATTGGTCATCGAGCTAACATCATCACTCACCAAAAGCCCGCTGCCAGAGAAGCGGTCCAAACCACCATGGCCGACATAGTTCATGACCCCCACTCCCTTGTTTAATCCATTAAACAGAAGCGAGCGGGCCTCATCCAAGGGGTGCTGGTCAAGATAAATACGAATAGGCGTGAATGTCGCAGGCAGGACAGATGCCACCTGCTCACTCTCTGTCGTGAAAAGCCCTCCCCCATCCATGTCCGCAAGCATCAGAATGCGGCTTCCCGACCCCCCGCCCGCAGCCTTCTCAAAGGCGATAGTCTTATCAATCATCCCCTGCAGCTCCTGAGAAGTGCACGCAGGCAGCCTGCCTATCGCCATGAACGGCACACGGTTAACAGAGACAAAGTAATTGTCCGATGGGAAGAGACCGTCAGGCGTAACCACCAACATGGGCGGTACCACACTGTCCCCAAAACCCAGATTATTCTTATAGTCGTAGGAACCGTCCCCCGCCAGCACCACGTATTTCGGCGCTTTTTTCCAATTCTTGTACGCATAGGACAAGAAATCCCTGATCGCCACAGGAGTGTAAATCCCGTAATTGAATTCATCCATGATATTTTCCAGATCCACTACCATAGTTGATGACCCCTGGCCCTTACGGTATGCAGCAAGGGATGCAGCGGTATTTTTCAACCCGGACGTGGTGATTACCATGTAATCAGCATCGTTGCCCTTGTCCTTCAGACTGGAGGGCGCATCCGCCCATATCTCTCCAACAGCGTGTGCTGCATCACTTGATATGGCTATATACACCTCCCCTGACGACGCAGGCTTGAGACTTACCCGGTAGTTGCCGGCTGAGCCGTCTATTGTGACCGCCTCGATCCATTTGGGGCTCAGGCCATCCGTCACATCAAAAACCATTATGTTGGCATTGGTGAATCCCGAGACGCTCACCACCTGGTTCGCATCTCCTCTAAAGAGCAACTCGTTGCCAACAGCCTGATAGAGCCTCTGATAAGTGACGTCAAAGGAGTTTATGTAAAAGATGCTGTACGGAACCCCTGCATCCAATGATCCCGCCACCTCTACGGTATTGTCCCCTGCTTTGAGGAGATTCTGGCTGAACGAGAGGGTCACGATCTGCTCTGTG
>DASPUA010000452.1:0-5936 GCA_035623135.1 Thermodesulfovibrionales bacterium
CTCGTGGAGTGGATAGCATCAACACGACGGGGTTAGCAGAATCTAACCTATTGGAAATCTGTCCCTAGCAGAAATATCTCTTTCTAAAGTTTTTCTGTCACGTGTTGGTCACGCTTTTAAAATACCATCTGACAGGGAATCCCTTCCCGTTCAAATGCCATCTTCAACTCCCCTCCTTTTTGAGAAAAGAAATTGTCATCCATGGCCCACTGCATATCATATTTCTTATATGCCCAGTCAGCATAATGATAATTCAGCCTGTCAAGGATCACATACTCCACCGTACCTTTAAGGGCCTTCACTAACCCCTCAGCACCTGGAAGTATCGGGGCTATCATGGCAAATGTTCTAATCCCTTCCGAGTGAAGTGTCTCCAAAGCCTCAATCTTCTTCCTCGATGGCGGGGCTCCTGGTTCAAATATCTTCCTTATCCTTTCATCCGCTGTCGTTATGGTGAATCCAACTTCACCATCGTTTGCCCTCTTGAGTAGTTCAATGTCACTCAGTACCAGAGAGGATTTAGTCTGAACTGTGAATGGCCAGCCTTTTTCTATAAGGACCTCAAGACACCTTCTTGTGAGCATATATCTCTTTTCCACAGGCTGATAGGGATCACACACACTGCTTATCCATATCCTTCCAATCGTTTTCCTGTCCACCTCATGAGCCAAGAGTTCAGGGGCATTTATTTTTGCATCGGTAAACTCTCCCCAACCCTCCTTGTGACCTGTAAACCTTTTCATGAATTTGGCATAGCAATACACACAGGCATGTTGGCAGCCAACATAAGGGTTTAATGCATAATCGTAGATCTGGGACTTGGACAGAATACTCTTCGCCTTTATCTCCCTGATTTTCATGTCCATACATTAAGAAAATCCCATTTATAACAAGATGATTACGAGAACCGTTTCTTCTCCTGGCAAATTATGCCAAAGAGAGTCTTTCTTTCAACCCGAGAATCTCAAACGCAATTGAACCCATTGTAGCAAGTTGCCAGAGATGGGCAACACTTGCATCAAGCACTTCATCGGTCCCATTATCTGCATAGATAAATGCAACGACGTTCACCCCGACGGTAAGAGGCATCAGTAATACATCTTTTGGTGCACCTCCAAGAAGCTTTATCCATGCAGCATTCCCAGGGGTTCTGTGCAATGGTCCACGATAAAAATGTTTTCGAGTCACATCGGGATGACCATCAGCACCTTCGAGCTGCTGGCCGCCAAGGGCAATCTCAGAAAATAGAGATGACTCTTCTCTAGTCAGTTCAATATTTTCCAATTCTATGCCTTTGGTTTTCCAGAGCGAAATCCTTTCGCCCCGCCTGCTAAAAATCGCAACTCTAGTCACCACTTTATTTGCTGCCCTTAAGAGCAGGTTCGCGATCTCTTCTCTATCCATGGCGTCTCTGAGGGCAGCCTTTAATGTATCAACAGAAAAAGCGGGGTCGATTTCATCATTAAAGCGGTCTACACATCTGATGTATGTTCGCTCATTCTTGATCCCATAACGTCTTTCGAGCTCATAAAGAAGCCTCAACTCAGAAATTACCAAGGGAACTAGAGCAAATCCAGTAATAAAGCTCAACTCATCTATTTTTTCATCATTAGGATTGATCACTCCCACCTGCATACGTCTTCCATGCTTTTCCAAGGGTAGGACTTTGTATCTTTCAATTAATTCTTTGTTGATCGAACGTAATACTTCATCAGATATGGAAGCAATTTTGTCGGGTGTTACGGGAGGGACCTTAAAATATTTGCTCAGAAACTTTGTGAACTCATCTTCGCTTAAAATTCTCAGTTCCAATAGGTTGGTTCCGATTCTGCCACCGAACTGCACCTGTCGTTCTAATACAAGTTTGAGTTGTTGTGGTGTAATCAGCCCTTCCTTGACCAAACCTTCCCCGAGTTTCATGTCAAAATTATAGCAACGATGATGCTTTAGAGCAACACTGGCGTTTCCATCTTAAAAGTTTGGAAACGACATGAACACTACGAGCTCAGGTTCTTCAGAAGGCTAATGGTTCTTACCAAAAAGTGTTACTTCGTCAATAGTGTGCCAGTCCCAGTGTGATAATCATATAGCGGGTACCCTTCCGAGCATATCGTTTGCGGCATGCTCGGAGGTAAGAGAGAAATCTTAACCTTAAGGAGGTGCCGTATGGGATTGCGCAGGTTTTGACCTGCATTCAAGCAACACCTATGCGGGGATCATTGATGGGGACGGTGTTAGCGACATCCATGGACAAAAATGCTGCAATGTTGCTTTTTGGTTCTGCCATCATCTCATGAAGGTTTCTTCTTTCATTTTCTCGTTGAAAAGAAGAGCAAAAAAACCTGTGCCAGGCCCCTGAGATGGATTGCCAAAATCGCTAAGTGCAACTTTGAGTGTGGTACAATGATAGACGGACAAGTCACTCCCATAGCCGAGTGCACAAATGATTAGAACTCACGAATAAAAAATGTGCTAGATGAATTATGGAAAATAATGAACTAAGAATTGCAGAGCAACGGGAGCCTTCACTAAGAAAATACCTCCCCTTCATGCAGTGGTGGTCCATGGTCAGCCGTCGTGCCATAAAAGCGGACATTATTGCAGGCATTACCGGCGCCATAATCGTATTACCTCAGGGCGTAGCATTTGCGATCATTGCAGGACTGCCTCCTGAATATGGCCTTTATTCCGCAATAGTTCCTGCTGTTATTGCCGCTCTATTTGGCTCATCCCTTCACCTCATCTCCGGTCCCACGACGGCAATATCGATTGTGATCTTCACTGCACTCAGCCCCCTGGCTCCCCCTTCAAGCGCTGAGTATATTCAGATGGCATTGACCCTGACCTTTCTCGCTGGGTTTTTTCAATTAGCGCTGGGAGTTGCCCGTCTCGGTGCCCTGGTTAATTTCGTTTCTCACTCTGTCGTCGTAGGGTTCACCGCTGGTGCTTCAATACTGATTGCAACAAGCCAACTCAGCAATATCCTGGGCATTACAACACCAAAAAAACACTCCTTTATCCACATTTGGGCGGATATACTATCGAACCTGTCCGGGACCAACCTCTATGTCCTTTCCATAGGTCTTACTACGTTAATTATCGCATTAGTTTTTAAAATCATGAAGCCCAAGTGGCCGGGAATGTTGATAGCAATGATAGGTGGCAGCGTTATGGCCCTGCTTGTAAAAGGGGGTGAACACGGAGTACATCTTGTCGGCTCTCTTCCTGGACATCTTCCACCTCTATCACATCCTTACATTACGACTTTTTCTTTGCGTGTGCTTGCTCCGCCTGCATTGGCTGTTGCCATGCTTGGGCTTGCCGAGGCAGTCTCCATTGCCCGATCCATCGCAACAAAGTCTGAACAGCGTATTGATAGCAATCAGGAATTCATTGGTCAGGGACTCTCCAATATCATTGGAAGCTTCTTTTCGAGCTATGCCTCGTCTGGATCGTTCACCCGCACAGGGGTGAACTATGAATCGGGCGCAAAGACACCACTGGCTGCTGTCTTTGCTGCAATAACGCTGACCGGAATAGTACTGCTCATAGCCCCTCTGACCGCCTATCTTCCGTTAGCCTCGATGGCCGGAATCCTCTTTTTGGTCGCGTATAATCTTATCGACACGCACCATATCACCTCTATCATAAGGACAAGCAAAGCTGAGACCGGAATACTCATTGCAACATTTCTCTCTACATTATTTGTTGAGCTTGAATTCGCTATCTACGTTGGAGTAATTCTTTCTCTGCTGCTTTATCTTAATCGAACATCCCATCCGACCTTTGTGACCCTTGCCCCTGACCCAGAAAGCAGACGGAAGAGCTTCATAAATGTGCAAAAAAAGCCTCTGTCCGAATGCCCACAGCTCAAGATAATCAGGATTGATGGTTCAATCTTTTTTGGCGCAGTGAATCATGTTGCAGAACAGTTAGACCAGATAACAAAGCACCACCCGGAGCAGGCGCATATTCTTATAGTCGGCGGTGGGATAAACTTCATCGACGTCGCAGGGTGCCAAATGCTCAATCAGGAGGCCCATCGCCTGCGCGTGAACGGACGCCAGATCTACCTCTGCTCGCTCAAGGGAGAGGTTGTAGAAGTTATGAAGCGGGGCGGCTGCAACAAGAGTATCGGAGAAGACAACGTTTTTCACTCTAAGGCTGAGGCAATAAAGCGCATTGTGCCGAGACTGGACCCTGAACGGTGCCGGCGGTGTAAGGTACGCGTCTTCAATGAATGCGCCCAGATGCCGGGAGCATGAATCCCAATTCATATACATTGAGTCGCTCAGAATTGGATAAAAGTATTTCTTCGTTCTTGCTGAGCGCGGTCATTACTTCCAGCTGTGAGAAGATCCTTTGTCTGCCTTCCCTATCGGAAGCGTTATCACAAACCTGCTGCCCTTATCAGGCTCGCTTTCTGCTGTCATGCTTCCGTTGAGCTTCTTAATAATGCGATAACTGACTGCAAGACCGAGGCCCGTGCCCGTTTCCCCACCCGTTTCCCCTGTGGTGTAAAGCGGATCGAATATCCTGCTAAGATCTTCAGGAGTGATGCCAGGCCCGGTATCCTCGAAATCGATAACAATATTATTGTTTTCCCTTCTACTTCGTATGGTGAGTGTCCCCCCATTCGGCATCGCATCAGCGGCATTCAGTATGACATTCACAAAAACCTGGCGGAGCTGGTTGCTGTCAGTGGCGATTTCCGGTAGAGAGGGCGAGAGGTCTTTCATGATGGTGATGTCCTGCACTCGTTTATCATACCCCATGAGTGCCAGGGAATCCTCTATAAGGTTGTTCACCCGTGCGGGTTTGAGTTCCGGCGGCGGCATCTTTGAAAAACTCGAAAGTTGTTTCAGGATGCCCGCAATTCTGTTCATATGGGAATATATGGTCTCGATGGTCTCTTTTTTCAGCTCGTCATGCTCCACTTCCCTCAGCAACTGTACAAGGGAGAAAACCGACGTTAAAGGATTTCCTATGTCCTGGGCTATGCCAGAAGTCAGTCGTTCAAGGGCTGACAGTTTTTCGGAGTGAATCAACTGCTCTTCGGTCTTTTTCATCTCTGTCACATCCTGCAACAGCTTGATATACCCTTCTATTGAGCCATCCTCGCCCTTCACAGGAGCTGTGGTCATCTGATAATATCTGTCGCTCTTTCCAAAGAGGTTCGATATGATTTCCGTCTGTACGCCATGCTCTTCATAGGAGCTGATGACCGCGTAGTCGGAACAGATTTCCTCGCAAGACTTCCCTGAAATATCCCTGCCTGCAATATCCTTCATCGTCTGATTTGTCCATTCTATCTTGCCCTGGGCGTCGAGAAGGATTAGGCCGCTTCCCAGGGCGCTTACAACGGTATGGAGCTTTTCCTTCTCTGTCGAGAGTTCCTTTGTTCTGATTCCGACTTTATGCTCGAGCTCTTCAGCCTTTGCTTTTTTTCGGAAAAAGATGATCAGAATTACGGACGTGAACCCCATAGTGAGGACGATGAACATAATAAACAGCGAGTAAACCTTCATCGATTTCCCTATGAGCTTGGTGACCTCGGTATACGGGGCCGACACGGCCACAATCCACGTTGCATCTCCGACAGATGCGGTGGAAAAGGCAAGGATCTTGTCCTCACCAGTTGGGGCGATATACCTCCCGTGAAACTCTCCACCCCCCGCGATGATCTTCTTTTCCAGATCAAAAGACCTGTGACACTTGAAGCAGCGAGAATCGGCCTTGTAGAGATTCCTGCCCACCATATCCGCCTGCGTCGGATGATAAAGGAGAGTCCCCTTATCATCCATCATCCATGCGTACCCCCATGACCCTGATCTTAAAGGGCCGAGAAACATTGTGGAGAAATCCTCAATATCAACGAAGATAACCATAGCACCCTGCAGTGAGCCGGAACGACATATGGGCGCGGTGAGGTAAAC
>DASPUA010000453.1:0-3590 GCA_035623135.1 Thermodesulfovibrionales bacterium
ATTTTCCTTGCTGAAGAGATCGGTGAGCGAGGGCTGTACGTCGTGTGGGGCCTGCGCCACGGTCTGTCAGGGGAATGCTTCTCCTGACATGAAAGACAAATGGAGGGACACCGAGTGCCTTTACTGCTGGAACTGTGATGATATCTGTCCCCAAAATACAGTGAGCTTCGGATTCGCTCAAAAGAAAAGCACTGCGGGAATGGATCTGGGGAGAAGGAGGGTAGTGACCTCTATGCTCTCGGGCGTAATTGCCGTGCCTCTGATAAGGTCTATCCCCCTTTCGAAGTCAGGGTTTTCCCACCCTAAGCTCATCAGGCCACCCGGTTCCCTCGAGGAAAGGGAATTCCTCAAGAGATGCGTGAAGTGTGGTGAGTGTATGAAGGTATGTATTACCAATGGACTGCACCCGACCCTGATCGAGGCAGGACTTGAGGGAATATGGTCACCCGTGCTCGTTCCGCGAATAGGATATTGCGAGTTCCGGTGTACACTCTGCGGCCAGGTATGTCCCACAGGTGCCATTAAGAGGCTCGAATTAAGGGATAAAATGAAGGTAAAGATAGGGCTTGCCATGATTGACAAGGGGAGATGTCTTCCCTATGCCCATGCCACTCCTTGCATCGTATGCGAAGAAGTCTGTCCTACACCCAAAAAGGCCGTATGGTTTGAAGAGGCAAAGGCAAAAGACAGAGAGGGGAAAGAGCATATTCTCAAACAGCCGCGGGTGGACCTTGAGCTCTGTATTGGCTGTGGCATCTGTGAAGCAAAATGCCCTGTCCTGGGCCAGCCTGCGGTTTATGTGACCAGCGTGGGTGAATCAAGGTCAAAGGAAAATCAATTGTTGTTATCCTGATTCTGCAAGAACAAATGTCTCGGTGCTGGACCATTGCGCCATCTGACGGCTTTTTCATGGTCCAGCATTATGATAAACTCTCAATGTATGAATTCAAACGCATTGTGGATAACCGGTCTGCCAGGAAGCGGAAAAAGCACCATTGCAGATGAGATAAAAAAACACCATCCGGATTTGATTATGCTCCGCATGGATGCATTGAGGAGGATTGTCACCCCTCAGCCGACCTATTCCGATTCCGAAAGAGATATTGTGTATCGTTGCCTTGTGTACACTGCATCAATCCTTACAGAACATGGCCACTCCGTGATGATCGATGCAACTGGTCACCTGAAGAAATGGCGCGACCTGGCGCGGCAGAGTATCCCGCGCTACGCAGAGATCTACCTGAAATGCCCGATTGAATTATGCATCGAGAGGGAAAGGCGCCGCTCAGAGACTCACGGGGCGCCAAGGGAAATTTATCAAAAGGGTGAAGCCGGTTGGCCGGTGCCCGGCATCTCCATCCCTTACGAAGAGCCCCTTCATCCCGAACTTCTAATAGCATCAGACAGAACTTCAATAGCCGAAGCAGTTGAGATGATAGAAGGCCTTATGCGAAGACTGGGGAAGCATTGATGTATTTCTCAAAATGCCTTTATTGTGCCGAGCCCCAGGAGATCAAAAAGTACGGAAACACTGACACCGTGATTCTCACTCTTAGTGAGCACTGTGGTTACGCCCCAGCACTGCTGCTGGTATTTCAGTTTTGCGATAATATTGCTGAATCCCTGGCCTTTTGCGTCATACCAGAAATTCCCCTCTGCAGACACTGCCTTCGAGAACTGGTAATTCACTGCAAAGGTGAAGAAGAGTATGTTTTCCACTCTGTTGTATCTTTCACCTACGCTCAGTGACCCCTTGCCGGGCGTTGGTATGGTGATATCAGAATTGACCTCTTCAAAGCTGGCTGTGTTTACGTCAAACAACGTCTCATTCCTGAAGGTTATCGGTCTCTGGACGGCAACCTGCAATTGCAGTGGCTGAAAGGATTTTCCTTGGAGGTACGTGTCATATGGCAGTGGCAGAACGGAGTTTCCGTGGAGATATGTGTCATATGGCTGGGTGAGCTTCACTGTCAGGAACTCACCTTTGCTGTCTATGAATCTGTTGAGGAGGGCCAGCTCTATTGTGGAGGTTTTTGTGTAGAGCTCTGTGGAGTCAAAGAGCGGGAGATTTGATTCGGTATTCGGGATAAACGTGTATCCCAGTGAAGGTTCAATGATATGGATGAAGGATCCGTAGTTCCTTATGAGTCTTGTATGTGCAACAATGGTATAGTCCAGGCTCTCCCTGTGCGGTGAACTTCCTGTCTCATCAGCATTATTGAGAAAATATGCGGTCTCCCTGAGTCCAAGGGCCTGATCGATGATAATGTCACTTCCGAAGGCATAGGAAAATCGCGGATAAATATCCACCCTTTGACCCGAAACGCCCTGCTCTCTCCAGAATTCTGCTGCATTGGCAGAAAGGGAGAACACCAGCGGGCCAATCCTTTGCGGGTTGATAAAATATCCCGCCTCTGGCAGCTTCTGCAGAATGGTGGACTGATTTACCCCGGCTTGCAGGTCAACCAGGTACTGGGTGTCAAGATACAGACGTGAACTGCTGAACTTGGCGGACACCTCGCCGGTGGATTCCAGAAACCTCCCGGTCGTTTGGTTAAGGTAATCGACCGAATCAAGAAAGCGCTGTTTCGAAAAAACATAGGGATTATAATCCTGGTACAAGTCAACCGGCGTTACATAGTTCACATTCAGGTATCCAGTGATCGGGCTCTCACGGTCTCTGTCATACACTCCCCTTAGGGCCCATAACGGGTCATTGGAGTTCTTGTCCTTTAGATGATACAGCAGAAAATTGCCTTTCGATCCATCGGGCTCAAGGAATCTGAACTCCAGACCCTCGCCTACGGCCGTTTTGGTGTAAATATCCGCCAGAAATGTGGCGTCCATAGTATCAGAGATGGCCCAGTAGAAAGGCAGCTCAAGATGAAGGCCTTTTGACTTTATTAAGCCAACAACAGGGGTCAGAAACCCTGTCTTTCTGTCTTTGGCCAATGATGAAGAAATATATGGGGTGTACAATACAGGCACATTGTCTATATTAAATGTGGCGTCCCTCGCCTTCAGCCTGTCACCCACGATGGCATCAATATCAGAGCCCTTAAAGCACCACGCAGGGACAGGTGCATCACAGGTGGTGAATGATGCCGTCTTCATTGTGTATTCCTTTGGTCCGGTCTTCTCTATTTCAAGGCCTGTGATGTGGTAGTTATCCTTCTTCGAAAAGATCTCAGCTTCGTAGAGGGTGCCTGTATCACTCTTAAGGTTCCATTCTGCTCTTTTGGCCTTTATTCTCACATCAGGGTTTTCGTATACCACGTTTCCCTCGGGATAGGCGTCACCGGTCTGTTCATTGTAGCTGACCTCGTCAGCCTCGAGGCTCCCCAGCTCTCTGTATATCCTCACATGCCCTTTCGCCGTAAAGGTGGAGGTCGCCCCATCATATTCGAGGGTGTCTGACTCCATCATAGTACTTTCATTTCCGAAACAGAGTGCGGCACAGAGCAGAAAAGCAAGGAACGCACAAGGCGCAACAAGCAGTGCAAAGATACGGAACCCGGGATTCTGGATTTTGAATTTTTGGTTTTGGGCCAATCCGAACAGGTTCACCGCAACCTCGCAAGCGGCTGGGC
>DASPUA010000454.1:0-9497 GCA_035623135.1 Thermodesulfovibrionales bacterium
TGTTGAGAAATATTCATAGAGAACCTTTCTTGAAACACTATCATCCCCTGGCAGAGCTTGCACCACGGGATGTCGTATCCAGAGCGATCATCTCCGAGCTGGTAAAGACCGGAAGCACCCATGTGTATCTCGATCTCACCCACCTCCAAGGGGATTTTGTGAAGAAAAGATTTCCCCGGATCAACCTCACCTGCAGGATGTACCACATTGACATCACCCAGGACCTCATACCCGTTTCTCCTGCGGCACACTACCTCATGGGAGGCATTAAGACCGACCTCCACGGGGCAACAAATATTCGAGGGCTCTATGCTGCAGGTGAAGTAGCATGTACAGGAGTGCACGGCGCAAACAGGCTCGCGAGCAATAGCCTCCTCGAAGGTCTCGTGTTCGGTGCACGGGCAGGAAAGGCAGCAGCCCTCCAAGGAGCCGACGCATGGGAGGGCAGTCGCATCAAAGAAAACCCTCCCCCTCACATACCTTCTGCATTTCAGAATTCCCGCGCAACCGCTCTCAAGGAGATACGGAGTTCACTCAAGCAACTCATGTGGGAGAAGGCGGGAATCATACGCTGTGCAGAATCTCTCACCCTCGCAAGGGATGCCATTCCCCGATGGCTCCCCTCGGTTGGAGGAGCCTCTTTCAAAAGGGAAGAACAGGAACTCAAGAACATGATCACCGTTGCGGGTCTCATAACCGAAGCGGCCATGGCACGAAGGGGAAGTGTCGGAGCACACTACCGCTCAGACTATCCCACAAGAGGTGAGAACTGGTATCAGCATTTCACACAACAAAAGTCCAAGTAAGGAAGACGTGGAGGGATACGGCCTTCTCTTCCCCTATCTCATCCATCATATTATGATTTCTTGGCGATATCCCCTCCAGCCTGAATGTGATATGCCTTTATCTTTCGGTGCAGGTTACTCCTTTCGATATCCAGTATCTCGGCAGTCCTTGATACATTCCAGTCATTCTCTTCGAGTTTCCTCGATATAAAGTCTCTCTCGAAGGCTTCCCGTGCCTGCTTCAACGTATTGCAATTATAATACCTGGCACCCTCATCTCCCGCAAGGTGAAAGTCTTTTGCGTGGATATCTGCAGAAGGGGTCATGATCACAAGTCTTTCGATGAGGTTTTTCAGTTCCCTTATGTTTCCGGGCCAATTATATTCCTGAAGACTTTTTATCGCATCAGCCATAATTTTCTTTGGTGGTCGTCCGTACTCTGCGGCGAGAGACTTTACGAAATGATCCACAAGAGCCGGGATATCCTCCTTACGGTCCCTTAAGGGGGGTACCGCAATGGCGACCACATTAAGTCTGTAGAAAAGATCATCCCTGAATGTCCCTCTCTTCACTTCCCCCGTGAGGTCCTTGTTTGTCGCGGCAATGATCCTCACATCAACCTTGATAGTGGTATTTCCACCGACCCTCTGAAAATCCTGTGTCTCGATGACCCTCAGCACCTTTGATTGGGTCTGAAGGGACATGTCCCCGATTTCATCCAGGAAAAGAGTCCCTGTATCCGCAAGCTCAAATTTTCCCTTCTTTTTTTCGAAGGCGCCGGTGAATGAACCCTTTTCATGGCCGAACAACTCGCTCTCGATAAGTTCATAAGGCATGGCCGCACAATTAAGCTCCACAAAAGGTCTTTGACCACGACTGCTCCTGACGTGGAGAAGTCTTGCAACAAGCTCCTTTCCTGACCCGCTCTCACCGGTGATGAGCACCCTGCTGTTGCTCTGTGCAGCCATCTCTATCTGGGCGCGGAGGGTCCTCATCGGAGAAGAGTCACCAATAAGTTTCCATCTTCTTGTGAGGTCCTCCTTCAAATCCCTGTTTTCCCTTTCAAGAGCGCTCCTCTCCAGCGCACGTCTGGTACTGAGGACAACCCTCTCCAGGGAGAGGGGTTTCTCAAGGAAGTCGTATGCCCCCACTCTGGTAGCCTTCACCGCAACCTCAATATTGCCGTGCCCAGAAATCATTATTACAGGTACTTCTCTCTTGAGAGCCACGATCTCCTGCAGTGTCTGTATGCCGTCCATTCCGGGTAACCATACATCAAGGATCACGAGATCAGGAAACTGCTCCTCCAAAATCACAAGGGCATCCTCTCCTGAACTGGAGGTAGCGACACGATATCCCTCATCCTCCAAAATCACCGAAAGGCTCTCCCTGATGCCTTCCTCATCATCAACAATAAGAACTAAGGGACCCAATCTACTCCTCCTTTATCGGCATCTCAATGCCGAAAACCGTTCCCCGGGGCTCATTGTCCCTCACGCGAAGGTACCCCATATGCTCTTTCACAATCCTGTGGGCAATCGCAAGGCCGAGCCCTGTCCCTTCCCTCTTTGTGGAAAAATACGGGAGAAAGAGTTTTTCTTTATCTTCCTCCCGTATTCCTGGGCCATTATCGGCCACGTCCATGAACACCCTGTTTGAAGATACATTGAGATGAACTGTCACCTCTATAGTGCCCTCGCCGTGCATTGCCTGTATGGCGTTTTCAAAAAGGTTTATCAGAACCCTCTTGAACTGTTCTCCGTCCATATCGATACGCGGCATGTCCTCAGGAAGCAACACCCTCACAGACAAGCCCTTGTAATCCCTGTAAAGATTCACTACCTCGTCTATTATATCAGCAAGGATAGTGGGCGATCTGTGAATTTCCGGCATTTTTTCAAAGCGGGAAAATTCGTCCACCAGGTTTCTCAGGCTATCCACCTCCTTGATGATGGTTCTGGTGGATCTCTCAAACACCTGCGGAAAGTCCTCATCTTTTTGTTCCCATTTTTTCAGCATCCGCTCTGTGGAGAGCTTTATGGGAGTGAGAGGATTTTTTACCTCGTGGGCAATCCTCCTGGCCACTTCCTGCCATGCGAGCGCTTTCTGTGCCTTTATGACATTGGTAAGATCGTCAAAGACCACAAGAAGACCGACATATTCGGAGGCATTATTCCTCAATCCCATAAGAGAGACCCTCAGGCCAGTGCGTTTTCCCTTAATGGTAGCCCATATCTCCTTTTCCACCATACCAAGCGTCCTTAATTTTATCCCCCGAATCATCTCCAGAAGGGAATCGGAACGGAGTAAGGAGAGGAGTTCCCTGTAGTTCTTCCCCATAACACTCTCCGACGTAACATTGAGGATCGCGCATGCAGCCGTATTCATGGCAAGGATAGTGCCTTCAGCATCAAGCGAGATGACCCCACTTTGTATGTTCTCGAGGATGTTTTCCATAAACAGCCGTCTTCTGTCAGACTCTACATAAGCCTTCTGGAGGGATGCCTTGCCATCCTTAAGTTCCTTCACCATATGGTTAAACGAATTGATCAGAAGCCCTATCTCGTCATCCCTCTTGAGAGTGATATCCACTTCGAGATTGCCGGACGCAATCTCTCCTGTTGCTTCGGCAAGCATTTGGATCGGCTCCGAGATTCCCCTCGCTATCCTGAGCGAGACCCAGAGTGCGGTAAAGATAACAATAAGCGTAAAAAATCCCAAGAAGAGTTGATAGTTAAGTTTCAGGGGCTGTTTCCATGCCTCAAGTTGCATATAGTCCTCATAGGCACTCTTGATCTTCTCCATATTCCTTGTAATATCCCTGGGAATGTGGGATTCCACAATCAGAACGCCCGAATGCTTCCCTCCCGTGTTCTCAGGAACCACTGCCCTCACGGTGTCTCCGTCTTCTCCTGAGATAATCTCAGTCCCTTCCTCTCCTCCAAAGGCCTCTGTGATCGCGTCGGAAGGGTTATCGGGAATCTCGGAAAGATGAGTGACTGTGTATTCCATAGGTGTGGTACCCGTTGACACAATGGAACGCGCTGCTTCAAGGGTCTTCTTACGCTCTATCTCGTAAAAGGCCCTTGCGATGCCCAACGTACTGTCAATGGGCTGTCTGAACTGTGGGGTGAACCATCTGTCAATATAGTTCGTCACAAGGCCGCTGGCACCTAGAAAAAGAAGCACAGATGGTATAGAGGTGAGAATCACAAACACGACCACAATCTTTGTCTTGAACCGGGAGCCCAAGACTTTTCGCTTCCTTTCAAAGTAAAGTTTGGTGAGCGCCTTTGCCACAAAGAACATCAGGGTGAGGAGGGCGATGATGTTCACATTAAGCAATATGAGGAGGGTAATTCTCGTGGTAATTGAGGACGAAGCCTGACGCATGAGATGCAGCTCAAGAGTGGAAACCAGAATTACAAAGAGAAAAAGTCCACCCAGTATCAGGCCCAGTTTTTTCATTTCTCACTCCCTGCGACCAGTGAAGGAGAATCCTTGGAGAGCTTAAACTCCTTCTCCGGAACAAAAAAGAGCAGATATCCTATTACAGGAGGGAGTTGTCTCAGCCTTGATTCCACAGTAACCTTCACATAATAGTCAGATGGCTGAAGTTCTTTCACATTGATGAGTTTCAGGTCCTTTATGTCCAATGTCCAATTCAGCATGGAGTCAAAACGTTTGAATCTTTTTTCAA
The DNA here is from genome assembly GCA_035623135.1 of Thermodesulfovibrionales bacterium. Taxonomy (GTDB): domain Bacteria; phylum Nitrospirota; class Thermodesulfovibrionia; order Thermodesulfovibrionales; family UBA9159; genus DASPUA01. Next base: position 4,486 of record DASPUA010000454.1, read on the forward strand.
CAAGGGTAGCGCCGTCAAAGGTCGTCGCAGTGTATTCTTCCTTGATGGGGTCAGACCGTAAAGTCTTAACGATTTTTTTCCCAAAAATGAACTCATCAGGCCATATGCGCCACACCCTAAAGAGATCAATATAAAAGGTAATTTCCTTTGATATGCCGTTTTTCAGATCACCGATATTCTTCTCATCAAGTGCCAATCCCGTACTCACCACGATCTCATCATTCATCACCCGGGCATCGGGTCCTATGATCTCTGCACCAGATGCGTTCAGAGACATGAGAAAGAGGGATAAAAGGGCCAGAGAAAGAATAATCCTCGCCATTTAAGACTTGACATCTCCGGGAAAATTTATTTTCATTATACCATAAGAAAAAAGGGAGAAAGTATTTGGTGGCAGATAGTTAGAGAACATAAAAAGAGGAGGTTTATATGGAACTCAGGGCAATAAGAATAGAGATACCCGAGGGATGCAATATCATCCTCGGCCAGACCCACTTCATAAAAACTGCTGAGGACCTTTTCGAGATTGTTGCCACCACCGTGCCCCAGGCCAATTTTGGGATCGCATTCAGCGAGGCTTCTGGTCCGTGCCTGATAAGAACGGAAGGTAACGACGACATGCTCATTAACCGCTGTGCTGCCATTTTGAACGAGATAGGGGCAGGCCATGTTTTTTGCATTCTTATGAAGGATGCGTATCCTATTAATGTGCTCACGCCCATAAAGAATTGTCAGGAGGTATGCAGAGTCTATTGTGCCACTGCCAATCCTCTCGAAGTGCTCGTCGCATCTACGGAACAGGGAAAGGGGGTTATAGGGGTGGTGGACGGCTTTCCCCCAAAGGGTATAGAGACCTCTGACGACAGACTCAAACGGAGGGAGTTCCTGAGGACGATCAGATATAAGGCATAGGCCGCACCTCATAAGTGCACCCAAGGGTACCAATGAGGGTGCAATTATTGAAAAAACCGGGCGTATTTGTTAATATTATGCTCTATGTCTGATGAGGCGAAGAGCGCCAGCCTGCTTCTCAGGGTGTTTGCGAAAATTCTTGATTTCATCCTCATCGCTGCCATGGCCGAGGTCATCCCAAAGGCTGGTTTTTACGCAGGGGTATCCTATCTCCTCATCAGTGATGGTCTTTTCGAAGGAAGGAGCATCGGGAAGTTCCTGATTGGCCTGCGAGTAATTTCAACTGCTCATGACGGACCGTGCTCGATGAGAGAGTCTATCGTAAGGAATGCCCCTCTGGGTGCAGGACTCTTGCTTTTTAAATTGCCTTGGATCGGCTGGATTTTTATCACAGGGGTGTCTATAGTAGAGTTTTTGATACTCCTGGGAAGCAAGGACGGGAGACGCTTGGGAGATGAACTGGCAAAGACCACAGTCGTTGAACTCGTTAAAGGCAAAGGGAGTCAGGAGGTATAATGCTTTTCCATAAAGTGGTGGGAATGTTTTCCAATGATCTTGCAGTTGATCTGGGCACAGCAAATACCCTTGTTTTTGTCAAGGGAAAGGGCATTGTCTGCAATGAGCCTTCCGTGGTTGTAGTGAGGAAGGAAGACAAAAGAACTATCGCAGTTGGTGCTGATGCGAAAAGGATGCTGGGCAAAACACCTTCCAACATTATTGCCATACGACCGATGAAAGACGGTGTTATCGCGGACTTTGATGCCACGGGAGAAATGCTGAAATACTTTATCAAAAAAGTCCATAACAGGAAGAGCTTTCTCTCTCCCCGGGTAATCATCGGCGTGCCCTCAGGTATCACCCAGGTGGAACAGAGGGCGGTAAAGGATGCTGCACAGGCATCAGGGGCGCGGGAGGTCTATCTCATTGAAGAGCCCATGGCCGCCGCCCTAGGTGTGGGCCTTCCCGTGGGAGAGCCTTCAGGCAACATGATCGTAGACGTAGGGGGAGGGACCACGGACATTGCGGTCATATCCCTTGATGGCATTGTGTATAGCAAAGCAGTGAGGGTTGGCGGTGACAAGATGGATGATTCATTAATTGCGTACATAAAACGGAAGTATAATCTGCTCATAGGTGACAGAACTGCTGAGCAGATAAAGATCGAGATCGGCTCGGCGTGCGTAGTGGACCCCGGTGTCACAAGGACTATGGAGATAAAGGGCAGAGACCTTATTTCGGGTATCCCGAAAATCATCCTGGTAACAGAGACCGAAATACGAGAGGCCCTGCATGAACCTGTAAGTGTTATTCTTGATACGATCAGGGTAACCCTGGAAAATACTCCTCCCGAACTTGCTGCAGACATTGTGGACAGAGGCATTGTATTGGCAGGAGGAGGCGCGTTGCTAAGGGGGCTTGACATCCTCATAAGGGAGGAGACCGGGCTTCCTGTCGTTGTACCTGACGACCCTTTGACCGCAGTGGCAAGGGGTGTGGGAAAAATGCTTGACGAACTGGAACTCCTGAAGAAAATTGCAATAACCTGATGTCCATTAGGCGGCTTTTCCCCCTTTTTCTGCTCGTGGTACTTTCTATAACCCTCATGACCTACCAGAGTAATAAAGAGACCATTGCACCGTTCAGGTTTCTGAGCAACCCCCTTAACTACCTGATTGACATGATCCATTCAGTGTCCACATCACTGAAAGCACCGTTCAGAAAAATCATGCTGAGGGACGAAGAGATGAAAAAACTCAAGGGACAGGTAGAGAGTCTCCTCCTCGAGCAACAGAGATACCGCGACCTCTTACTCGAAAACCAGAGGTTGAGAGAGATCCTCTCCCTTAAGGAGAGGGAAAGAAGGTATGTCGCCACTGCAAGGATTATTTCAAGGGGGCCGGATCCCTGGTCAAATACCCTCATTATCGGAAAGGGGATACATGACGGTATTGCAAAAGATATGGCGGTGATTACTCCCCTTGGCCTTGTGGGGAAGGTCACTGCGGTGACTGATCATTACGCAAATATTCTCCTCGTGACTGATATCAATTTTTCCGCTGCGGTGAGAATCCAGAATACCAGAAACGAGGCCATACTCTCGGGAACAGGAACGAGGCGCTGCATTCTGAAATACATTCCTGAAGAGACTTCAATCCAGGAAGGAGAGATGGTCGTCACCACCGGATTTGATGACGTGTTTCCCCAGGAGCTCATCGTGGGCTACGTATCAAGGGTGTCTAAAAAAGGTTCCAGCATATTCCAGCAGGCGGAGGTTACCCCTTCTCAGGACCTCACAAAACTGGATGAGGTGATACTCGTCAGGCGATGAAATCCTTCTTCATTTTTCTTTGTGTTCTCCTTGCCTTTCTTCTCCAGACAAAGGTCTCTGTCCTCGGGGTTTCCCCTGATCTGACCGCAGCAGTGGCGTATTATTTTGGGATAACCGGGGGCGCAACAAAAGGAGTTCTCCTCGGTTCCCTCGTCGGGGCCATCGAAGACAGTGTGGGGGGAAGCATCCTGGGGCCAAACCTTCTGGGAAAGGGTCTGGTAGGTTTTTTTTCATCATTCATGTCCGGCAGCCTGTTCAGATGGACTCCTCTTCTGGGAATTATGTCTCTTGCGATCCTCACCCTCGTGGATGGGAGTATCATTTTGTTATCAAGGGCAATATTTGATGCAATGCCCACGTCTTTGTCAAGCGGGATCTTTGCGCTCTTGATGCAAGGGCTCTTCAATAGTGTCATAGGGATATTTATAAGGCCGAGAAATGTCGATTAACGTGAATTCATCAGAAAAGATCCTCATTTCATCGTATGTAATTATTGCCCTATTTTTCATCCTGGCCATAAGGACTTGGCAGCTGCAGATTCTCCAAGGGCATGAATACAGGAAATTGTCTGAGGAGAACAGACTGCGTATTGTGAGGGTTGCGGCGCCCCGGGGCATAATCTTTGACAGAAACGGCACCCCCCTTGTGAAAAACACTCCCTATTATTTTGTGTCCATCAGTCCCCAGAATCTTGACCGTCTTGACATCTCGGCCCTTGCGGAGCTCTTGAAGATAGACAGGGTTGTCCTCTTGGAAAAGATCAAAAATCGCCCCCAGCAGAATCTATATGAACCCATACGACTCAAGGAAGGCCTCTCTGCAAAGGAAATTGCCCTCATAGAGGCCAGGCGTTCGGAATTTCCCAGCCTGGCAGTGGATGTGGATGTAAGCAGGGATTATCTCTTTGGAAACATCGGGGCGCATCTCATCGGGTACCTTGGCAAACCAAATGAATTTCAATATAGCAGTCCTGATTTCAGGGATGTCCCTTCCAACGCGTTCATCGGCCAGTGGGGTGTAGAAAAGCTCTATGACCGGCAGCTGCGGGGAACTTCAGGGGAAAGGATAATAGAAATGGATGCCCTGGGGAGAGAGCTGAGACTCATCAGGGAGACATCGCCTATAAGGGGTGACGACGTCAAGCTGGCAATGGATATCAAGCTTCAGAAAGAGGCCGAAGAATCCTTTGAAGAGAAGACAGGCGCCCTTGTCGCCATGAAACCGGATACAGGGGAGATACTTGCCATGGTGAGCAAACCTTCATTCGACCCCAATTTGTTTGCGAGGGGAATAAAACAGAGACAGTGGGAGGAATTGAATCAGAACAAGAAGCTCCCCCTCCTTAACCGGTCTCTTCAGAGTCAGTATCCGCCCGGCTCAACATTTAAGATCATCACCGCTATTGCGGCCATGGAAGAGGGTGTTATTGACGCCACTACAAAGGTCACCTGTACCGGAGAGATTGCATACGGCAGGTGGCATTTTGGGTGCTGGCAAAAGCAGGGCCACGGAACCCTATCGCTGCACCGTGCGCTGGTGGAGTCGTGTGATGTCTATTTTTACGAGTTGGGAAGAAGATTAGGAATAGACAAGATCGCCTCCTATGCCCGCATGTTCGGACTCGGCAAGGAGACAGGCTTACGGATGGTAAAAGAGCGAAGCGGGGTGATCCCCGACACAAAATGGAAACTCGAGAAGAGAAAACAGCCATGGTATCTTGGCGAGACGTTCAACGCGTCCATCGGGCAGGGATATGTGGCCGCAACCCCTT
>DASPUA010000455.1:0-7146 GCA_035623135.1 Thermodesulfovibrionales bacterium
GGCTGCCGCAGCTGCAATCTGATGACCCGAAGCCGGGCATATTCCATTCAGTTACTTTATTCAGTGCCCGGGCCATTTCACATTCCAGATGACTGCTGGCCCTCACAGGCAGTGAGACACAGTGATCGGCGTATTGCCTTAAATAATCTATATGCCAGAAGAGATTCTTGCGCTTCCTCTGATGCCGGGCGATGCGCTGCGAGAGGTTTCTTTTTGCTGATCCGACGTATACATAATATCCCTTTTTAAACCGAAAATCTCCAAGGCTTCCCACTGATATTTTCTCATCCTTCCTCAGGCGTAAAATAATGATATAGCTTCCGCTGTCATTAGCCTCATTCCTGATCACGTCCCAGGGAATGATGAGGTCCCTCGCTGTGTTTCCCAGGGAAAGATCTCTTTCCCATGAAACAGACACGGCTTTCACCATGATGCTCCGTGCTACGGACAGGAACGTCTTTGCGAATTCCAGATCCGTGTGATACTCAGGCATGAAGTATTTAATCCCGGCTGAATGCACAATAAACAGCACTGCGCATTTTCGTTTTCCGCAAGAGAGTGACGCAAGTTCTTCAAGGTGTCTCCTGCCCCTGAGAGTTACCGCGTCCGGGAACATGGCTGTCTTTCCGCTGAACAGGGTACAGGACTTGACCTCCAGCACCACTTCCTTCTTTTTATGTCGCAAGAGAAAATCAAACCTGCTGCCGCCGATGGTTACTTCAGGCGTTATGATTTCCGCTCCTTCAAGACCGGGAATACGGTTATGCTCCATCAAATGCCGGGCCACGGAGTTGTTGAGGTGAGTATGAAGCAGCACAGGCGATCCGTCTTTCTCTACTGCCACACATGTGTATCTGTATCTATGGACAGAGGATGCCTGAGGCGCCAGATAGAGCATGCTCCCGGGAAGGAGAAGCTCTCTCAGCCTGCCGGGGTTGGGAAGATAGGCCCTTTCATTTTTCCCGTCAACAGTGCATTCCACAACAAACCGGTTCGGTCTGGTTCTGAAAATCCCTTTTACCAAAGTCCCAAAAAGTTTCACGAAGGTATCTTACATAAACGAGAGACCCGAAATCATCTCCTTTTCATGGGCGGGTTTATTGGCATCGCCTGATTCACTTATAATCTGAACTATGGACTACATCCTGAGAATACAGCAGGCAGTAACTCTTCTTAAAGAAGCAAAAAGGATTACCGCATTTACAGGGGCGGGGGTCTCGACCGAGTCGGGTATCTCTGATTTCAGAAGCCCCGGAGGGGTTTGGGACAGATACGGGATTGTCACGTTTCAGGAATTCCTTTCGAGTCATGAGGCGAGGATGGAATACTGGAGCATGAAAAAGGAATTGTTCCTCGAGATGAAACATGCAAAGCCGAACAAGGCTTATAGTGCTCTTGCCAGCCTTGAAGAGATGAAGAAGCTTGATTGTCTCATAACCCAGAATATTGACGGGCTTCATCAGGATGCAGGAAGCATGAATGTCATCGAGCTTCATGGCACAAACAGGAAAGCGATCTGTGCGAAGTGCGGAAAGCTCTGGCCCATAGAAGAAATAGGGGTTTTTCTTGAGTCAGGGAATCTTGATCCCAATTATTGGCCTAAGCTATTGTGAACTCAAGAAGATTGAAGGCCGGATGGACACATGGAACAAGAAAGAGGTTGCTGAATCTTGTAACCCCTTGATTTTTATGGTGCCCCCTGCAGGAGTCGAACCTGCGGCACCAGGTTTAGGAAACCTGTGCTCTATCCTACTGAGCTAAGGGGGCGACTAAAAAGTTCAAAGGTTAAGGTGAAAAGTTCAAAGTTCCAAAAACAGAAAAGAAAAACTCACAATTCCAAAATCTTAAATGCCTTTGCTATTGCATCATCTGCATCCTGTGCCGGGATTACGCCCTTGATATCCCATGTCCTGATGCCGATGACCGGTTTTCCCATCTGGAGCGCGAAGGCGATTTCAGAGAGCGTCCCGTATTCACCGCCAATAGAGATGAGGACGTCTGCAGTGCGCGCTATAATAACATTTCTTCCGATTCCCAGTCCAGTAACGATGGGGATATCTATGTATTCGTTGGCATCCCGTTTATGCTCCTGGGGCAGTATCCCTACCGTAATGCCACCTGCTGATCGGGCTCCTTTTGCCACTGCTTCCATGACGCCGGTGAGCCCACCGCAGACAAGGACGATTTCTTTTTGGGCGACGAGGCTTCCCACCTTTTCCGCCTCGTTGAGGAGCGTCTTATCGACCCTCCTTCCTCCGATCACCCCGATGATTTTTTTCATGGCCTGGATAAAAATGGTCGGGGCGAAAGGATTTGAACCTTCGACTCCACGGTCCCGAACCGTGTGCGCTACCAGACTGCGCTACGCCCCGATAGTATGGCTGCAGGCTGCGGGAATGCCTCCTACCACACTCTTGAATTTTACTTCAAAATAACGCTGTTTGTAAATTGCTATTTACTCTTGATAGTATTCCTTTGCACACCCACTTATGAAGACCGAGACTATCCATGCCGCATTTCCTGGTGTAGAATAGAATAAGACGCATGAGGACCTGCTCTGAGTGCATAGGCGCACCCGTGAATCGAGGAAATTTATTAAGGGAGATCTGCCGTGTCAATAAAGAATCTTGAAGTTTTTTTCGACCCACAAAGAATAGCGGTGGTGGGAGCAAGCGAGGATCCGGAATCCACAGGGTACTTCATTCTGAGAAACATGATCGGCAAGGGGTTCAGGGGTGTGGTGTATCCGGTCAATCCCAAGCTAGGGTCTGTTCAGGGGATTGAGGCATATAAGACAGTGTCTGCAACGCCCCATCCAGTGGATCTCGCCATTCTGGCCGTGTCCTTCGAAGAGATTCTCCCGACCCTTGATGAGTGCGGCACAATGGGGGTGAAGGGCGTATCCATCATATGTCCTGATTTCGAACTCCAGGTGGAGAAAAACCCTCTCTTTACTTCCAGTGTAACACAGCTTCTCTCGAAATACGAGTTCAGAGTTCTGGGTCCCAATACCATTGGGTTTATCAGGCCGAGCATACATTTAAACGCAAGCCTCTTCCCCAAAATGCCGAAGAGCGGCTCCACCGCCTTCATTTCCCAAAGCGTTACGCTCACTACTGCGCTGCTGGACAGGGCCATAGACAAGAACTTCGGCTTCAGCTATATCATCTCTGTTGGCGAAAAACTGGACCTCGCATTTTCTGACCTCATTGACTTCCTTGGAGTGGACCCCAAAACCAAGGCCATCATCCTTTATCTCGAGCATATTACAAGAGGACGCAAGTTCATGACTGCGGTGAGGAGCTTCGCCCGCAGCAAGCCCATCGTGGTGGTCAAATCAGGAAAGTTCGACATTTCCGCGCAGGTGGCCCTCACCCATTCAGGCGTCCTCGCAGGGGAAGACAAAATCTACGATGCAGTGTTCAAACGGGCGGGAGCGGTCAGAATCGACGAGATCCTTGACCTCTTTTATCTTGCGGAGACCCTTGCCCAGGAAAGGAGGCCCAAGGGGAAACGCCTTGCTATTGTCACGAATGCAGACGCTCCGTCCATGATCGCAGTGGACACCCTTCTGAAAATGGAGGGGGAGCTCACGGTATTCGAAGAAAAGACTGTAGCCGGGCTGCGCGAAATGCTGCCTCTAGTGAGACAGCCGCAGAATCCTATCAGCCTCCCCACCAACGCCACCCCTCACGACTATAAGGCTGCGGTCGAACACTGTCTCGGTGATAAGAATGTGGACGGACTTCTGGTAATGCATGTTCCCCATTTTGGAATCCGTCCACTGGAAACAGCAGAAGCCGTCATCTCCGCAAAGCAGATCAACCCGCGCATTCCCCTGTTTACTGTATGGATGGGGGGTGAGATGGTGCATAATTCGCGGGAGTTCTTCACAAAGAAAACTGTTCCCACGTTTGTCACCCCGGAACAGGCAATAAGGAGTTTTATGTATCTGTACCGCTATGACTATAACCTGCAGCTTTTACAGGAGACACCCGAAACCATCCTGAGAGATTTCTCCCCTGATAAGGAACGGGTGAAGGCCATCATTCGCGAGGCCCTGGCTCAAGGGAGGCTGATCCTCGGTCTGCTCGAAGTCAAGGAAATACTCCTCGCATACGGGATCCCGGTGATTACGACCATGAGAGTGGATAGCGAAGAGGAGGCGGTGCGTATTGCCCGGGAGATCGGGTACCCTGTGGTGCTGAAAATAGCCTCTGAAAAGATTTTTCATAAGATAGAAAAGTCCGGCGTATTCCTCAATCTCAAGAGCGAGGATTCGGTGCAGGAAGCATTCAGGAAGCTCAGGGAACTCGCGGTCGCCAGTGAAGACCAGGGAGCCCATGTCCTGATCCAGCAGATGATGACCACACATGGGTATGAACTGGCGATTGGGGCAAAGAAGGACCCCGCATTCGGCTCTGCCATTGTCTTCGGCCTGGGGGGAGATCTCCTTGAAGCCATGGGAGATTATGCCGTGGGGCTCCCCCCCCTCAACCAGACCCTTGCAAGACGTGTCATGGAGGAGACAAAGATCTATAAGTTTCTCCTCGCAAGAGATCAGTACAGAGAAACCCTGAGATTCGTGGAAGAGATGCTGGTGAGATTCTCCTATCTGCTCGTCGACTTCCCTGAATTCAAGGAGATCGATATCGACCCCTTCTTTCTCACCGAGCAGGGGGGAGTTGCCCTGGATGCGGGTATTCTGCTGGAGGAGAAACTTGTACAACACCCAAAATGGCTTAAAGGTGACCTCTGCCCACCGCATCTCTCCATATGCCCCTATCCCTTTCAATACGTGCAGGAGATTATCCTCGAGAATGGCGTCCCAGCACTCATAAGGCCGATACGGCCTGAAGATGAACCCCTCATTTACCAGCTCTTCACGACTGTATCAGAGGAGACTATTGTATTCAGATTCAACCAGCGCCTCACCGACATGCCCCACGAAAGGCTCGCCCGCTACTGCCAGCTGGACTATGAGCGTGAGCTGGCCTTTGTGGCACTCATCAAGGAAAGCCCTGAACAGGAGCGGATCATTGCGGATGTGAGGATGCTGAAAATGCCTGACCTCGAGACCGCGGAACTGGCGGTTCTGGTGGCAGATGAATGGCAGGGCCACGGTATCGGGACGTTGCTTATTGATTATTGCATTAGCATCGCCCGGGAGCTGGAGATCAAGACCCTCTGGATGGAAATCCTGAGAAATAACCCCAGGATGCTGCACATCGCAAAAAGCTCAGGGTTCGACGAAGCATGTTTGGATGAAGACATGGTGAAAGTAGTACGCGAACTCGATTAATTTCCCGGCGCTCCTGCCAAAAGGCAACTCCTCAGGGAAGACTGAGCATCTTTCTCAGAAGTATCTCGATTAATTGAGGAATAAATTTGCCAAGATAGGGGTGAAGTCTATGGACGTGTTTAGTTCGTTCCTTTTCAGGTAGGTCTGCTTCTTTCCAGTTAAGGTTGAGCGTTTCAAGTGGCGCAACAGGGGTCACCCTGCTTGCGACAGTCGGCTGACCTTTAGCCGTGTAAATCTTTACACGTCTTTCTTCATTGGTTAGTACTCCCTTGGATTGCCCACTATTCCTTTGAAGCACAAGTAGTTACAACAGAATCCCCCTTAACAATATTGTCTGCGCAGTGTTGTTCCGCACCTTTCCCCATACCATTCCATTCCCGAGGGCATCAGGCATCAAACAGAGGTCAGCCTGCCCTCTGAAAATCGTTCTGGGTGCTTTTGGGTTGCGCAAGGCAGGGGAAATTAGCCTACGGCGGGGGGTCGGAAGAAGGATGCAAGGCAAGAATATGGGCAACCAGAGCGAAACTATCCTTACTGACGGTTTACTGACGGTATTTTGGGGGCTTTTTTAGGGGACAAATGGCTTAAATATGCCATTTGGTGGCGGGAGCGTGTGGGAATCGAACCCACCCTGCCCGCTTTTGACAGGCAACACTGGATTTGAAGTCCAGGAGGGACACCAGAACCCTATGCACTCCCATGGATGATATTACTTGATTTGGAAAGCAGATGGCAAGCGGATCTATGATGCAGCAGCATCTGTCAATGAAGCAAAAGGTGACGGTGTGCACCTATTTCTTGTGCAATGCCCTGTCAACAGTCCTTATGGCGCAGAATTCTCCGCACATGCTGCATACCTCCTCCACCGCAAGAGGCACCTGTCCTCTCCATGCCCGCACCTTTTCAGGATCGAAACTCAGGGAGATCTGCCCCTTCCAGTCAAGATTCTTCCTGCACTGCGCCATCTTTCTGTCCTTTTCCATGGCTCCGGGGATGCCCTTGGCAATATCTGCTGCATGAGCCGCGATTCGTGACGCAATGACTCCCTCCCGCACATCGTCCCTGTCAGGAAGCCTGATGTGTTCTGCAGGGGTAACATAGCAAAGGAAGTCAGCTCCTGCAGCACCTGCAATGGCACCGCCTATAGCCGCTGCAATGTGGTCATACCCCATTGCGAGATCGGTGACAAGGGGACCAAGAACATAGAAAGGCGCGCCTTTGCATATCTCCTTCTGCATCCTGATGTTGAGCTCCACTTGGTGCAAGGGAACATGCCCTGGCCCTTCGATTATCGTCTGGATGCCTGCTGCAAGCGCCCTGTCCCTCAGTTCCCCCAGGGTCACCAACTCCTCGATCTGGCTCCTGTCGGTAGCATCTGCAAGACATCCTGGTCTGAACCCATCGCCAAGGCTCAGGGTCAAATCATATCTCTTTGCGAGCTCCAGAAGTCTGTCGTACTGTTCATATAATGGATTTTCTTTGTCGTTGTAAATCATCCACTCAAGGAGGAATGCCCCTCCTCTGCTCACCACATCAAGAACCCTTTCGTCCTCCCGCAACCGTTCTATCGCCTTTCTCGTAACACCGCAGTGGACTGTCACAAAGTCAACACCCTCTCTTGCATGTTCCTCAATCACTTCAAAGAGTTCATCCGGTTCCATTTTTGCGATATGTCCATGATTCTCCGTCGTCCTGACAACCGCCTCATAAATGGGAACCGTACCTACAGAAACTGGCGCCTTCTTGAGGAGGGTCTTTCTCAACTCCCTTATCGCGCCGCCTGTTGATAGGTCCATTACTGCATCAGCACCATACTGCACCAGCACCTCAAGCTTCTTTATCTC
>DASPUA010000456.1:0-2885 GCA_035623135.1 Thermodesulfovibrionales bacterium
ATCCTGTAGTAAAATTACCTTAATGCGACGCATACTTCACATGGACATGGACGCATTTTTTGCGGCGGTTGAGCAGAAGAGGCATCCTGAACTGATCGGAAAGCCGGTCGTTATAGGAGGCGAAGGAGACCCAACAAAAAGAGGAGTTGTCTCGACCGCTTCTTATGAGGCGAGGAAGTTCGGCATACACTCCGCCATGCCCCTGAGGACTGCGTACAAACTGTGCCCCGACGCTATCTTTCTGCCGGTAGACTACAGGGAGTATTCGAGGATATCCGAAAAGATAAAAAACATCCTTGGGGAGTTTACTCCTGCGATGGAGGACGTTGGGATAGATGAGGCCTTCCTTGACATCACAGACATCGACAAACCTCCGGAGGAAATCGCAGCGGAGATAAAGAGACGTGTTAAAGAGGAAACGGGGCTGACCTGTTCCATCGGCATCTCTCATAACAAGCTCCTCGCAAAGATCGCCTCCGACGTACGAAAACCTGACGGCCTCACAATCATTAATGAGGCTGATATAGAAAAAAAGATTTGGCCTTTGTCTGTGAGAAAACTCTGGGGTGTGGGGCCGAAGACCGAAGAGAATCTCAAAGGCATGGGGATCGGGACGATCGGACAGCTCGCCGCATTACCTCTTGAGAGGCTCATCGAGATGTTCGGAAAATCCTATGGAGAATATCTGTTCGGATCATCGAGGGGGATCGATGAGAGCCCGCTTGTGACCCATTGGGAGCCCAAGTCCACGAGCAGGGAGACGACCTTTCAGCAGGACATTGATAACTGGCAGGTCATCGCGAAGAACCTTGCCGATCTCACAAAGGAGGTCGTTGAAGATATGAAGAAGAGCGGGGTTAAGGGACGAACGGTCACGGTAAAGGTTAGGTTCAGCGATTTCAAGACGTACACGAGGGCGAAGACCCTTCAGGAGCCGCTGAATTCTCTGGAAGAGATAAGGAAGGCGGCCTTCGATTGTCTGGGCAGGATCGATGTGAAAAGGAAGGTGCGCCTTATCGGCGTGCGGGTCGGGAGACTGGAGAGATAAAAATCCAGCTTGTCGATCCGGTACTTTAACCCTTCGAGGCAAAGTCCGTATATTTTGTTTACTTTCATAGTTCACTCTCCTTTACAGATTTTGGATTCATGCCTAAGATTGGCGATATTCACTCTCTGTAAGTTTTCTTTATTCCGATCCGGCTTGTCTTCATTAAGAACCAGCATCGCTGTTTCAAAATCTCCTGACTCGGCAAGGACCATGGCTTTGAAGACCTTCCCGATTTCTTTTGAGAGATGCTTCATTGTATATCTCCTTTTTTTAGAACCTCCTGCAATATCGCAACCGACATGCCAGGCAGGATTCTGAAAGAAAACAGGGGCTTTTAACTGCGCCCTGGAAAAAACTTGATTAATTAATAAACATGATGTATAAAAAGTAGATAAAGGAGAAAATGGAAAGAATTGTTCTGTTGGCAAAAGATGATTCCTTGAGGAAGGAATTATCGGATATGCTGCCGAAAGGGTATAAACTGTCGGCCCACGTGACCGGGGATAGCGCCGTCGTCTTTCTCGATATCGACACCATGAGGGCAGGACCTATCCGCGAGTTGAGTGAGAAGAATTTCGTTGTCGCGGTCACCAAGCAGAAGAGAACGGAAGCGGTGATGGAGGCGGCGGCGTTCGGGGCTTATGACGTTATCCACCGTCCTCTGGCGGCGGATATTGTCCTTCCTATGCTTCAGGAATTACAAGATTTCAGTAATGAGACAAAAAATCATGTCACGGTTGCGAGCTTCCCCCCGACACCGACGTGTGCCATAGTCGGACATTCATCCCTTATCATGGATGTATGTAAAAAACTCGCCAGATTGTCCCAGGTCGACGCGCCTGTGCTAATCACCGGCGAAACTGGAACGGGAAAAGACCTGATCGCCGAATCCATTGCGCAACTCTCCTCGAGGTTCGGAAAACCGTTTGTGGTGGTAAACTGTGCCGCTGTTCCCGAAAACCTCCTGGAGTCAGAGCTTTTTGGGTTTGAAAAGGGGTCTTTTTCCGGTGCGATTGCGTCAAAGGAGGGGATGCTGAAAATCGCCGACGAAGGGTGTGTGTTCTTTGATGAGATCGGGGAACTGCCCTTGTCTCTTCAGGGAAAACTCCTCCGTTTCCTGCAGACGCAGACCTTCTATCCTATCGGCGGAACGAGGGAGATACAGGTGAATGTGAGAGTCATTTCTGCCACGAACAGGGATTTGGCCGCCATGGTCAAGGAAGGGAAGTTCAGAGAGGACCTGTATCACAGGCTGCGAGTTACTTCCATCCATATCCCGCCGCTCAGGGAGCGGAAAAAAGACGTCCTTCCCCTTGTTCATTTTTTCATCAATAAGTACAAACACACCGCTCCGAGAAGGATTAGAGGAATTACCAAGGAATTCTTGAAGAAGCTTGTCTCTCACCACTGGCCCGGAAATATCAGGGAGCTTGAAAACACCATCCGATCTGCACTGGCACTGAGTAAGACTCACTATCTTACCACTCGTGAATTGAGGGAACTGGACAGCCGACCGGCAGCCGGCAAGAGAGATGTCGCTGAACCGATTGCAGCAGCGGTAATACCTTTTGTCAAAGAGGCGATCGGAAGGAAGGAGGGTAACATCTTTGAGAAGATTCACAACGAGGTGGACAAATCCCTTATTTCGTATGTCCTGTCGTATACGAAGGAGAACCAGTCAGAGGCTGCGCGTGTTCTCGGAATAAACCGCTTGACGCTCAGGAAAAAGTTGCGGTTTTAGTGTTATAGCTGGGAGATATGTCCCGGGAGGCGGCGTGAAGGCATTGATACAAAGGGTTGCTGAAGCAAGGGTAATGGCCAAAGACGAATTGACGGG
>DASPUA010000457.1:0-8086 GCA_035623135.1 Thermodesulfovibrionales bacterium
TCTCGCAGTGACTCTTATCGTTCTTTTACTTGGTCTATTCATCGGCGGCAAGACAATTGGCAGCCAGTTTCTCCCTAAGATGGACGAGGGGAACATGTATATAAGAATCGTTTTTCCTTACTCTATTTCTTTAAGCAAAACATATGAAAACGCAAAGAAGGCGAAAGAGTTTCTCTTCAGTTTGCCTGAGGTTAAGACCGTTGATTTTAAGATAGGAAGGCCCGAAGACGGCACAGACCCCAATGGACCTTTCAACTCTGAATACACAGTGCTTCTGAAGTCCTATGATCAGTGGAAGAGGGGACTGACAAAGGAGCAATTAGAAGACAAAACGAGGGAAGAACTTAGAAAGCTCTTTCCGAATACAGATATTAATGTTTCCCAGTATATACAGGATAATCTCGAAGAAGTCATGTCTGGTGTTAAGGGTGAAAACTCTGTGAAGATATTCGGTGATGACTTAGCAGAACTCGATAGGATAGCAAAGCAAGTCAAAGAGGGCCTTGAAAAGGTTGATGGAGTTGAGGACGAGGGCATATTGCGGGAATTAGGGCAACCCAATCTGCTTATTGAAGTGAACAGAGAAAATGCAGCCGCGCTCGGATTAACCGTTGAGGATGTGCTCGATACTGTTTCTGCGTCACTTGGGGGGAAAGAGATAGGGAAAGTGATCGAGGGGGCAAAGAGTTTTTCACTTGTGGCAAGTTTTCCTGCCGAGTATAGAAAGGAACTTGGAAGGATAGAGAATATCCCTATCGTGCTATCAAATGGCGGAGTTGTGCCTCTCTCGCGTATTGCGAACGTCCATTACGATACCGGCGCATCATTTATTTATAGAGAAGGGTTTCGTAGGTATATCCCCATAAAGTTTACTGTGATATCAAAGGATCTGGGGGGAACTGTGAGGCGAGCTCAAAATGAAACGTCAAAGATCAAACTTCCCGAGGGGTATTATATGGAGTGGAGCGGTATGTTCAATGAAATGAAGGAATCCTTTAAAAGGTTTTATGTTTCAATTCCTGTATCTCTCTTTTTGATCCTGGCCACTCTCTATATGTTTTATCGGTCTGTGAGAAATGTGCTCATTACCATGGTGGCACCCTTATTTGCGATTTTTGCAGGGCTCCTGAGTCTTCTCAGCGCTGGGGAATCTCTCAGTGTTTCTTCAATCGTTGGGTTCATTTCAATCATAGGCGTCTCTGTACTGAATGCATCGATTCTTGTTAGTCATTACCTCAGGCTAAGCATAGAGGGTATGCAGAGGGAGGAGGCCATTTTGGAGACTGTCAAAGACAAGTTCAGACCTGTTTTTATGGGTGGTTTTGTGGCATCTTTGGGTCTTTTCCCGGCATCGCTTGCTCATGGCGTGGGAAGCCAAGTTCAGAAACCCCTTGCCATTGTTGTGGTAGGTGGCATGATGGTTGGAACTGCGATGATTCTTTTATTCACACCGCTCCTATTGAAATTCGTTCAAATACAAGAATAACTGAACTGATAACAAGTTTGTAACAACATCAAAGGGGTATCTGATGAGACTTCCAACGTTTGCGTTATTCGGAATGCTCGCGTGTTTATTTGCTGGGTGCAGTACCACATCAGACCAAATAAAAACCAAAATGCTGAGTGAGCGCACAGGTATCTTTCAGGAAACTCAAGGGATTGGACTGCCGCCTAAAGGAATGGCTGATCTGGTTGTAAAAGCCCAAATAAAGACTACCGCTCAAGGCTTTTATATATTGGAATCAAAAGATTCCCCGCATGGAAAACCACAATACTCTTTGGTATTCAATATAGATGGTCAGGTGGTTAAATGGGAGGTGGACGGGAAAAAAGAAGAGTCCTCTTTCTATGACAAGAATGGGAAGATGACCGCTGATGGTGGTGAAGGGGCGAGGTATGTTCTTGAGAAGAGGATAAGGCTCAGTGTTGGACCTCATACAATCTTCTTTGTCCTTCCAGGAGACAATTACATCAAAGAATTTACTGTTAATCTCAGAACAAATGAGGTAAATATCTTGGAGCTTAAGCCAATCTATATGAAGGATAGTTGGCGCAGGGAAACATTTTTAAAGGGAATAAAGGACTTTGCGCTAGTCCTCAATGGTCAACGGTTGTAAGCTCTACTCGATGACGATAAATCTGGCTGAATGACTTTAATGCAATTTAGAACTCTATATCTTAATGTTACAGTGGTAAGCAAAGTCAACGTCATATACAATACCTATCAGAACAATTTTCATGTGGCCAAAATACCTGATAGCAGCCCTTTTATGTCTGATTCCCACTTCCGTATATGGACAGGCGGCCCTCCGATGCGCATAGATGACACAGGCACACCTGGGAACAAGAATGGGGAGATTAATATCTCTTTTCAGGGTGCACAAAAAAATAGGCAATCTTCTTATGCCTTACCAGATATTGACATTAATTATGGTCTGGGCGAGGAAAAGACATCTCGCCTCTCGTGCATTGTCTGTGAAATTATACCTGTTTTATCCTTCCTCCTTTAATGATCTTATAGTATGAGCCTCTCCAGAAAACCTTTGTCCCGAAAAAACTCGAAAGCCATATACAAAAACTCAGCAGGTCTTTAATGGGTAGGAGTGCCGACCATCGTATCCACGTTTTTGAACGTATTACCATTTTATGCATAACGATAGCCAGACTGAACCTTAAAATGAGAACCAAGCCAATGATCGACAAGGAAAGTAGGCTCGGACCGAACAATGGAAGCAGTAAAAGAGAAAAAGGGAAAACGTGGGTTATCCCATAACCGATAAACCCTTTTGGTCTGCAAGCCCTATAGGTCCGCGCCCATCTGAGCTGGTGAACAAGGTACTCACTTACACTCATATTTCCAATGACATTCTCAAGCACAAGGCGGGAAAGAATAATTTTATACCCTCTTTTCCATAGCCTGTTGCCAATCTGATAATCATCTGCAAGGTAGTCAGCTAAAACTGAAACACCGCCGATATCCTTCAGCGCGTCCTTAGAAAGCATCATAGAAGCCCCCAAACCGAACGTGATCCCCTCCAGACGCCTAGCGACAAGGACCGAAGGAATGAAATCAAGGGCTACTGTAAGGGACTCTAGAGCTGACCCTAGTGAAGCGGGGTCAGATATTTTATAAAGGGAGGTTATAAGGCCGACATTTTTATCGCTACAATATTCCTCAGCAATGTACTTGAGATAAGAGGAGTCTACCCTCATATCACTGTCGCTTATTGCGACAAGAGGGTACCTAGCTGCCTCAAAAAGGGCATGGAGATTCGTCACCTTCTGGTTAACCCCCAAGGCTTTATGGCTAATTACTATACGGGCACTACATTTTGAGGAGCGAATAATCTCTTCCGCGGCAGGCATTGCATCATCAGTGGATTCAGTGAAGCCGAGAAGTAGCTCATATTCTGGGTAATTTTGAGTAGAAAAGCTTCGGAGATTTTCGCGAAGTTCAGGATCCAAGTCTTTTATAGGTTTGAGAACAGAGACAGGGACATAAGACGTTCCCCTTGCCACATTCGTTTTCGATGCAAAGAAGTCCCACACACAGATCATAGAAACTAGGCAGTAAATGCCTCCAAATGTTATGAGGAGTAAAAGAGCTACTTTTGTTACTTCCGAGAAAACCATTCTTCTTACATGCCCGGTTCAATATATCAATGATTAGCGACGTACCCATTGTTTCTGAACCAGGTTATTGCCTTTTCCATTGCTCGTTCAATAGGATTTTGAGGCATGTGCAAGTCCCTCACGGCATTTGAGGAGTCAAAAAACATATACTTTCTTGCCATCTTTACTCCTGTGAGCGGTATTCTTGGAGGCACTTTAGTTACCCACCTTGAGAGTGCTTCGTTAAGATAAGCCGCCATCAAAACCGGGAAATAGGGAAGTCGCACCTTGGGTGGCTTCCCTTGTGTCATCCTAGCAAGGGACTCAAAAAATTGCCGGAGGGTAATGTTCTCCCCCCCCAGTATATATTTCTGACCTATCCTACCATTCCGGGATGCAAGGAAATGACCCATTGCGACATCCTCCACATCAACAAAATTCAGTCCTGTATCTAAATACGCGGGGATCCTCCCATTGAGGAAATCAACAATGATCTTTCCTGTCGGTGTTGGCTTCCTGTCCATGGGGCCAATTGGAGTTGAGGGGCTAACAATAACAACAGGAACGCCCTTTTGAATAAACTGATATGTTTCCTGTTCAGCAACAAATTTAGATCTCTTATAATGACCGACCATCTCTTTTAGCTCAGCCCGGCTATTCTCGTCCGAAGGCTTGCCGGCTGAGCTGGTAGCAAGTGTCCCGACAGTACTCGTGTATATGACCCTTTCGATGCCTCGTTGCAAAGCAGCCTGCATAATATTCCTTGTTCCCCCGACATTGGTCTCATACATGGGCTTAGGGTCAGGAACCCAAAGTCGGTAGTCTGCGGCAAGATGATATAGTTGCTGACATCCTTTGAGGGCCCTGCACACAGAGTCATAGTCCCTCACATCTCCCTCAATCAACTCAACATCCAGAGATTTAAGAATTGAAGAATTGCTTCCTTTCCTTACGAAGGCAATAACGTGAAGATTCTCTTGCTTCAGGACATTAACAACATGAAATCCAATAAAACCTGCAGCTCCCGTCACAAGGACCTTCATGGATATATTCGTTCCTCCATGCAAATGGAAAAAAACGTACCAAATACTACAGAGAAAAATCTGTTTCTGTTAGCATAATATGTGCTGCTCACTTAATAATATAAACCATCCCTGCTTCCTCCTCCTTTTTAAAGGAAAATGGGTCAGCGTGGCTGAATAACCTTACACCATAGTTACGTCTGGGTATCAAAAATTACTCCTTTTTGTGTCATGAACTCCTTGGGAGGTTCCATTGTCCTGAGTATTCCGACGGTAATCTACACTCTGTTGCCTTCGGTCGAGTCCGACTAGAACAATACCGATAATAATTACCAAAGTGCCGGCCCAGCGGTACCACGAGATATCTTCCTTGAGAAAGAACTTTGCCAGAATTGCCGCAAAAATGAAGGACAGCGCTGTGAGCGGAAGAACAAAGCTCAGGTCAGCCCAGGAAAGAGCGGCGAGATAGAGGAAGAAGAAAATACCCAGTAAAACAACTCCTGAGAAAATATAAGGATTACGAACGACCGAAAAAATCAGTTTAAGACACTGAGACAATTCTGTGAGATCGACTTGACCATTCCTCTTCATGCCATAGCTTATTAAAGTTTCTCCTATGGCTGCACTCAGTGTCGCCAGCAAAACTACTATAAAAGTTTTCACATTCTCCCCCATACAGAATCAAGGATCACGGTCCCCTCAGAAAGTTCCCTATAATTGGCTTTCGTTATGTCTAGGGCCGCCACCCGTTCACGCACCTGAGCTGAAGTAAGTGCCTGCACTTCCCGTCGGCCAGCCTCCGTTGAAATATCTGGGTGTGTAAAAAACTCATTCACTTTACCAGTAATATGCGTTAAGACATCTAGGAGGTATTCCTCGTCAATTCCCCCTGTCCGAGAAAGACCATAGACGTGACATGCAGTGCGCAGACCATATTTCATGACAATTCTTTTATTAAGCATCCCAACTATTCCAAATACTGTCCATTCGACAAAAGGCATCATCCCTCGCGAACGAGAACGCAAATCGAGGACGACAGGTAGGGATTCAACAGGAATTCTGACCCAACTAACTCCTCTCTTGGAGGCCTGACGACAGATAACCTCAAAAATAAAGGGGTGCATATGGAGGTGATGATGGCAATCCACGTGAACAGGGTAAAGCCCCGCCATTGCGAGCCGATCAAACTGCGCCTCCACTTCACTCTCAATTTGTGAAAGAAGGGCGGGTCTCGTATATTTTATCCACGCCCTAGCAGGACTCTTTTCCAAATAACCTTCAGCGTCTGTCAGAGATGGAATACTTGAGTGGGGGAGAACAGCACGACCATCACAGAGTGTCACGTGGAGCCCCACAGCAAGCCCACTGCGGTCAAGAGCTATTTGCACAGCTTCCTGGAATGCCTCTCCACCTACCATGATGCTTGCACATGTAACTATCCCCTTGTCGTGGGCCTCCGCAACAGCCCGATTGATGCCTGAAGAACGCCCGAGGTCATCTGCAACGACAACGAGATACTTTTTGCCAGGAGGGTTACCATCCTGTTTCACTAGGCTTTGACCACCTCTTTGCGCTTCGCCATAAAGGAAAAAAACTCCTTACCTTCTCTGATGCGACGTCTGAACTCATCTCTGTCCTGAAGCATTTCCTTGAGAATTCTGAGGATTGGTTGAGGTCTCAGGTAAAAGCGTCTGTAGAAACGCTCTACCGTCTCAAAGATTTCCTCACGAGAAAGCCCCTGATACGAGACTACCGCATTCTGGATACCGGCCTTTACCAGCCTGTTATCTTTCTGAATAATCCAACCCTCGCGTATTCCCTGTGCATAGATCTCTGTCCCAGGATAAGGAGCGAGTAGAGATACCTGGATACTATAAGGGTCCAACTCCAGCGCAAAACGGATTGTTTGTTCAATCGTTTCTTCTGTTTCACCCGGCAGACCAAGGATAAAAGCCCCATGGACCAATATGCCCAGTTCTTTTGTGGATTTCATGAATTCTCTTGCCTGCTCAACGAGAGTACCTTTCTTGATGTTTTTCAGTATCTGTTGATTACCTGATTCAAATCCTACAGTCAGCAGACGTAGGCCTGAATCCTTAAGCACGGCAAGGGTTTCTTTAGCGACACTTACCCTGGCGTTACACGACCAGGTAATTCCTAAATGCTTGATCCTCCTTGCTATTTCCATTGCGCGCGGTTGATTATCTGTAAACGTGCCATCATCAAAAAAGAACTCTTTCACTTGGGGAAAAAGACGCGTGGCGTGCACCATTTCTTCATGCACATTTTCTGTGCTTCTTGTGCGGTATCTATGTCCTGATATCGTCTGAGGCCAAAGACAGAATGTGCAGCGTGCCCGACAACCTCTGCCGGTATAAAGTGAAACATAGGGATGTTTCAGATAGCCATTGTAATAATTCTCTATGGCAAGATCACGAGCGTAAATATCGGTAACAAAGGGGAGTGAGTCAAGGTTCTCTAGGGGTGGCCTATCCGGAGTACGTATAATACCGCCGTTTGAACGGAAAACAATACCATCGACCTTCTCATAGGGAACCCCTTTTGCGATTTCTGCAATCGCATAATCGAATTCACCTGTTGTAACGAAATCTATCGCCTCTGAGGAGTTGAGAGTTTCCTCGGGAAGGACTATCGTGTGAGGTCCCACAAGCCCAACCTTGACACTGGGATAGTGGTCCTTTAGTAGCCTTGCAATCATAGAATCATTGGAAAGCGTCGGCGTACTAGTGTTTATAATGATCAGATCAAAACCCTGCGCCTGCTGGATGACCTCATCGATACCCATACCAGCGGGAGGGGCATCAAGGAGACGGCTCTGGGGAACCAGTCCTGCCGGATAGGCAAGCCACGTCGGATACCAAAAGGAACGGATTTCACGCCGCGCCTGATACCGCGACCCTGCAGCCCCGTCAAAGCCTCCGTAAGAAGGTGGGTTAAGGAATAACGTGCGCATCTACTTTTTTTGTGCGTGCCGATACATTTAATAGTTATTCGTTCGACATAAGCAATCGCCCAAATCTGTGCATCCATTTTATAATAACATATAAAAGAAATAGCTTATACCCACTACATAGGATTTTAGTTTCATTGTCATTACCTCCCATAAAATGTGTTACTGGCATTAAGCTTTACTGCTTTTCAGATGGTAGTTCAATGACTCACGCCCCGTCAATAAACAATGTATTCCACTGGTACACCTCATTTCTGCTAAAAACCTGCGTAGGTTTGACTACAAGGAGAAGGGGTTGCGACCGATATGCGGTATACCATGATGATGATTTTGTCCAGTACCTTATCCGAAAGAGGTACGTCTGAAGCTTCGGGTCAATTTTTTCGTTTCTTCTGGAACTCCTTCTTCACCGTATGTGCTATAATGGGACGGGATACGAATGGGAATCGATCATAACGGTATCAGATATTCAACTGTAATT
>DASPUA010000458.1:0-6088 GCA_035623135.1 Thermodesulfovibrionales bacterium
GGGGGATACCCATAGGTATTTCTATGAGGCCGCTGTTCTTGATATCCCCTGTGAGGGCAAAAACCTTGGTGCCGGAGGATTTTTCTGTTCCAACGCCTCTGAACCAGTCCGCCCCTCTGAGAATTATCTGGGGTATGTTTGCGAGTGTCTCAACATTATTAAGAACGGTCGGTTTCTTCCAAAGGCCCTGATACACGGGGAATGGGGGCTTGGGAACAGGGTTACCCCGTTCGCCCTCGATGGAGGACATAAGGGCAGTCTCCTCGCCGCACACAAAGGCTCCTGCACCCTTATATATTTCAATATCTATGGAAAAATCGGTCCCGAAGAGGTTTGCACCGAGCAGACCATGTGTCCTCGCCTGCCTGAGCGCAGCCTCAAGTGTCTCTATCGCAAGGGGATATTCAGCACGCACGTAGATGTATCCCTTCCTGGAACCTATCGCCCTCGCAGCAATAATCATCCCCTCAATTACCGCATGAGGGTCTGATTCCATCACCCCTCTGTCCATGAATGCACCGGGATCTCCCTCATCACCATTACAGAGGATATACTTGAGATTCCCGGGGCTCTTGGAGCAGAGTTCCCATTTCAGACCTGTGAGAAAGCCCGCTCCGCCGCGGCCGCGAATCCCGGATAATTTCACCTCGGACACGATCTGTTCCGGTGTCATGTGGAGAATAGCCTTTGCCGCAGCCTTATAGCCATCATGCGCAATGTAATGGTCGATGTTGAAGGGATCGATGCGACCGAGATTGCGAAGGGCACGTATTTCCTGTTTCCTGAAGAAGGGGATGTCTTTCATCAGGGGGATTCTCTCCTTCTTGGTTGTGTCAAGGTACATGAGCTTCTCTATCGGCCGATTGTTCACCACATGTTCTTCCACAATCAGTTGGGCATCCTCGGGTTTGACCTTTTGATAAAATACCCCCTCAGGGTCCACCACCAGCGTGGGCCCATTTGCGCAGAACTCATTGCACCCCGTGAATGTAATGGCAACATCACTGATACCCCGTTTCTTCAACTCCTGCGTAAGGGCATCCCTCACTGCAGCGCTTTTTATCGCCCGACAGCCGGTCCCCCCGCATAAAAGCAGATTCACACGGGCATGCTGCCTCTGCTCAAATTCCTTCCTGACTCTCTCGAGGTCTGCTTCGCTCCGTATCTGCATTTATGCACCCCTCCTGGTCTCTTCGATTTTTTTTGTGATCTCATCCGGCGTGAGGAGCCCCTCAATCGTTCCATCAAAATCCGCCACCGGGGCAAGACTGCAGGCACCCACGCAGCGTACCGACTCCACAGAAAAGAACTTGTCCTTTGTCATGGTCTCATCGTCCCGCATGCCGAGGTAACCCTTCACCCTCCGGAAGTTCTGTTCAGCCCCCTTTACATGGCAGGCAGTGCCGGTACAGATTCTTATCTTGTGCTTGCCTTTGGGCGTCATGGTAAACATGAAATAGAATGTCACCACACCGGAAACCTTGCTGATCGGGACATTGAGCTCTCTGCTCACCAGCTTCTGTATCGAAGGGGGCAGGTAGCCGGTGATCTCCTGAATATCTTGGAGCACCGGGATAAGCCGCTCAGGCCGGTTCCTGTTCTCCTGGAGAATCGCATTTATTTTTCCCATATCGAATTCATCGTGAGCTGCGTATATCTGGGCAGTCTTTCTGTACGAAAGCGCCTTTGTCACCACATCACCCAGGACCTCGGGGAAAAAGGGTTTGGCGAGAAAATCAATTGCTCCCACCTGAAGCGCATGCCGTATCGCTTCCGGAGAAGGATAGCCAGTGAGCACGATCACACCGATGGAGGGATTGATAATCTTTGCATTGCGAATGAGCCGGATCCCATCAAGTTTCAACATTACCAGTTCGGTGATCATGAGGTCATAGGAAACGGTTTTCAGCTTTTCCAGCGCCCTTTCGGCATCTATCTCGCCGTCCACCTCATATCCGTGGCTTTCAAGGGCATGTTTACTGCTTTTCACCATTGCCTCGTCGTCGTCCACAAGCAGAATCCGTGTTTTCATAATGTCCTCCCGTTCATAAAGGCCCTCCTCTATTAGCTCCCTTTATTATTGTTCAGTTATGTTTTTCAGCATAACGATATTGTCACGTACACTCGGTATCCCTTCCAGTTTCCTAATTGTGTGTTCCCTGATGCCCTTCCTTTACCTTAAATTGGACAATAGTGGGCTTGTCAACTTGAAAGCATAGGTTTAGATAACCAGATAATTCTTTATTGAGAGTAAAGGGAATGTTGGGTTCGTTTAGTAAAGCGGTTACGCCAAGGGCCTCAGGAAGCCGGATACGATGTTGATATAGTTGTCCGCACATAAAGAGTCGGCAATACCTCTGTTTTCACATTAGCTGGGATCAACAAAAGCAAAACAGAATCTCTGTTTCAGACAGAACAGAACATAAAAAAGGCAGTTCATCCGTCGAATGGACTGCCTTTCAGCAAAGTACAGGAACTGAGTCTTCTATTTTGGCGGGATCTCTACAAAACTGCCGCCGAAATAGGTATAGATGAGTTTCCCCTCATCAACAAGATCTTTTAATGCGTCCTTCACTTCATCCCTTGTGATACCCGCCTCTGTAGATATGGTCTTCTGGATATCAGACGACTTGAGCTTCTTTTTCCCAATGGATTTCTCAACCAGCTCATATATCTTCTGCTTTACTTCTTCTTTCTCCATTCTGCCACCTCACTGTTAGAATGTTAATCCATGGGGGATCTCTCGATCCCCCATGTACAATCAATATCACACGTATATTACCATTTGAATGTTGCAGCGGTCCTGAAGGTCTCCCTTGCAATCACAAAGTCATCAATATGCTGGAACGTAAAAGGCAGTCCGGTGATCTTAAAGAACTTTTCCCAGCCGATCCTCTCGATCCATTCACCGACCCTTTCATGCTTCCTTGCCCCTGCCATGTAGGCGTCAAAGATCTTTCTGACTGCTGCGGTGACTTCAGGCCATCTCGGAGGGTTGTTCTTAATGAACGGAACAGCCAGTTTCGAGAATTTGGGGTTGGACCTGAGGCTTCCGATCTTACCGCCGACCACGATGGCAACGCCGTCATATGCAGGGTCATGGATTTCCATAGGCGGGCATACGGTAAAGCAGTTCCCGCAGTACATGCATTTGTCGGGATTGACTTTAACGCTCTTTTTTGCCGGATCAGGACTGATCGCGCCTGTGGGGCAGGATGCGATTGTAGACGGGATCTCGCAGACATTCTTGACTTTGTCATGGTCAATCACCGGGACTTTTCTGTGGATTGCAACCACAGCTATGTCCGAACAATGCACTGCTCCGCACATATTCACACAGCACGCAACAGCGAGTCTTACCTTGTTCGGAGTATGCTTGGTCGTAAAATAATCGGCAAACTCGTCCATGAGCACCTTTACGAGACCTGATGCATCGGTACATGCCGAGTGGCAATGCACCCATCCCTGGGTGTGGACGATATTGCTGATGCCCGAGCCAATACCCCCGACCAGGTACTTCTTGCTCTTCAATTCCTTCTGGAGCGGCTCGAGGTTCTTCTCATCAGAGACGAGAAATTCAACATTGTTCCTCGTGGTCCAGCGGATATACCCTCCGCAATACTTTTCCGCCATTCCGGCCATATCCCTGATGGTATCAGTGCTGAGAAGCCGTGGTGACGCGACCCGGACCGACCAGATTTTATCCCCCTTGTTGGCAACATGGACCATCACTCCATGATTTATGACCTCGTGGTACTTCCAGTCCCCATAATTCTTCTGGATCACGGGCGGCAGGAAGTCCTTATAATGAGGTGGTCCGATATCTGTCTTTCTCTGTGGTGCTGACATAGTATTCCTCCTTATATTTTAGCCCTTAGAGTTTAGTGCTTCAGATCTTCTTCAGTCCAGAAGAAAAATGGGTCTCTTCTCGGTTCCTTTACCTGCTGAGGAGCCGGATTTACTCCAATATATTCCAGGAACTCTCTCATTCCCTTTCTGATGATCAGTTCGCCGATCCTCTCCCTGTTCTTTCCGTGCTCATCCCAGAATTCCCACATCTTCCTGATAAGTTCCTTGAATTCTGTATAGGGCGGCTCCATCTTCATAAAGGGTATGACGACCCAGGAAAGGGTTGCTCCGATGACAAACGGTGCCTTGCTCCCGATAAGAATCGTTGCACCTTTTTCACCGGTCGGCTTCAATGCCTTTGTCATTTTCGCAATGCAGTTCATGCACCGTACGCAATCCTCATCCGTGATCTTCAGTTCCTTTCCGTCATAACTCATACATCTGCTGGGGCACTTGTTCACAATCTCCTCAGAAATGTTCATGCCCTTCTTGGCATAGTTGGCGACTTCTGCCTGATCGACGGCAATCTTTCCCTTCCAGGTGCCGATGATTGAGCAGTCAGCGCGGGCAATTGAGGCGATGCAGTCCACTGCGCATCCTGCGGTCTTGAACTTGAACTTGTAAGGAAATGCCGGCCTGTGCATCTCATCCTGGAACTCCTGCGTAACATTGTACGTGATGTCAAGGGTATCTATATTCGACCATTCACACCGTGCCGGCCCGACGCAGCAACTTGGTGTTCTCATCGCAGAACCTGAACCCCCAAGGTCCCACCCGCGTGAGGAGAATTCGGCAAAGATTGGTTCAAGGTTTTCGGTGGTGGTCCCGAGCAGGACCAGGTCACCGGTAGAACCGTGCAGGTTGGTGAGACCGCTTCCATACTTGTCCCAGATATCGCACATCTCATTCAGGAATTTTGATGTGTAGAAAAACCCTGAGATAGAATTGATTCTCACAGTATGAAAATTTGCCACATTCGGGAATTCTTCGGGAAGGGAAGAATATCTCCCGATGACCCCGGAACCATACCCGCGGACACCCACGATCCCGCCATGCTTCCAGTACCCCCGCTGATCCCTGTACGACTTTTCGAGCTGCCCAAGCTCATCAGCAGCCATATCGCTCTTTACCGCTGCTTTCTTGATTTCTGTCACAAAGCTTGGGAATGGGCCTTTTTCCAGCTCATCCAACAATGGAGTCTGATACTTCTTCGGCATAAAACCCTCCTTTTATTTTGATTCTTCCGACCTTTGATACATTAATTCTAAAGAATAGGACTGGAAATGAAACCGTCTAAGCTAATATATGCATAACTCACTTTACGGTCAAATTAAAAAAATTAATCCATAAATCATATTTGCTTATTTGTCCCGCTCGCAGAACGATCTGCACATCATAAAAGATAAAGGGAAAAAATATGCGCTTGTCATAACCCTCCGGCAGAGGTTATACTACAACCCTCAAAAACATTTCGCCGCCGAATTGCAATGCGCATAGAAAAAATTGAGCTCATAGGGTTTAAGTCCTTTGCTGAAAAAACCACGTTCCTTCTCCATCCAGGGATAACCTGTATCGTTGGTCCCAATGGCGCAGGGAAGAGCAATATTGTCGATTCATTCCGCTGGGTCCTTGGCGAACAGAGCGCCAAAAGTCTCCGGGGAGAAAAGATGGAGGAGGTCATATTTAACGGCTCTTCCACCAAAAAGCCGCGTGGCATGTCCGAGGTGAACCTTATCCTGTCCTTTGATTCTCCCGAACAGGGAAACGGTGATTCCCAAACTCTCACATCCGTAGCACGGAGACTCTATCGGTCCGGGGAAAGCGAGTACCTGATCAATAAGAGACAATGCAGATTGAGGGATATCAAAGACCTTTTCCTTGATACAGGCCTGGAGATAAAGAGTTATTCCATTTTGGAACAGGGAAGAATAGGGGAGATCCTTAACTCAAAGCCCCTGGAGAGAAGGTTTCTCATCGAAGAGGTCGCAGGCGTCATGAAATACAAGGTGAGGAAGACCGAGGCGCTCTCAAAGCTCGAATCCTCGCGGCTTAATATCCAAAGGATAAATGACATTATTGCAGAGGTCAAACGGCAGATAAACTCCCTTGACAGGCAGGCGAAGAAGGCCGAACGTTACAAGAGACTCTCCTCTGAAATGAGGGCTATCGAACTGAAGATCGCAAAGAAAGATTACTCCTCCCTGAGAGAGTCTCTGGAGAGAATCACTGCCGATTCTGC
>DASPUA010000459.1:0-3037 GCA_035623135.1 Thermodesulfovibrionales bacterium
AACCACTGCAAATGAATCCACTGTATTCGTGGGAGTGAAGGAGGTTATAAATGATCATCTCAGGGATATTGTTTTTCAGTCTTTTGGTAATAGGTGTTTCATTTGTGATTCTCAAAAAGTTCGAAGCGCTGGAGAAGTCAGAGCTTTCTTGCTATATCTTATTCATCGCGTGGGGCTCTCTCTTCTTCGGTCTCATTCTGGCAAAGATCTCATCGTGAGCTAAAGGGTAAAAAACAGTGGGACAAACGTCATGATTAAACAATTAAATGAGAGAGAAGTTGAACGATATCGAAGACAATTAATGCTGGGTGGTTTCACCTCGGAACACCAAAAGAGACTGAAGGGTGCTACTGCATTGGTTGCCGGTATCGGTGGACTGGGAGGAACTGCTGCGGTCTATCTTGCGGTGGCGGGAATCGGAAGAATGAAAATTGCCCATTACGGAAATCTTACCCTTTCCAATATGAACAGACAGATACTTATGAAAGATGATTGGATAGGGAAAAGCCGGGTCATACAGGCAAAAGCAAGTATCCGTGAAATTAATCCGGATGTGGAGATCGACATTTATAACGAACGGACAACAGGTGATAACGCTGAGGAACTTCTCTCAGGCGTGCATATTGCACTTTCTGCACGGCCTAACTTTTCGGAACGCCGCGTGCTGAACGAAGCTTGTGTGAAAAACAATGTTCCTATGGTGGAGGCTGCAATGAACGGCATGGAGGGGTATGTGTTCAATGTGATTGCGGGATCGACTCCCTGTCTGAACTGCCTGTATCCTGAAGACGATCCCCAGTGGGAAGAACTGGGATTCCCGGTCCTCGGAGCTGTATCAGGGATGCTGGGCTGCATTATGGCACTGGAAGCGATAAAGCTGCTCACCGGCTTTGGAAAACCACTGATTTCTCATATGCTTCTGTTTAACACACTTGATATGGAATTCAAGAAGTTAAGGATTAAGAGGGACGTGGGGTGCAAAATTTGTGGAGGTACGGTATACAAAGGGATAACCGAAGCCAACGAGCATTATAAGTGCGTGTAATGCGCGTGGCATAGGTAATTGTTGTTCAGATAAATCGATAGATAGGAGGACTATGAAATCCAGATATCTATTCATTGTTTTGTTGTTAGTGTCATTATTTTTTATACAACAATCCATAGCGGCAGCGGAAAAGACCCAAGAGATTACCGTCTCGGCGGCCATAAGTCTCAAAAATGCCTTTGAGGAGATTGGCAAACTCTATGAAACAAAGAATAAGGGATCAAAAGTTTCATTCAACTTCGGCGCGTCGGGAGACTTGATGCGGCAGATTGAGGGAGGAGCTCCTGTGGATGTCTTTGCATCCGCTGCCCAGAAGGATATGGATGAGGCGGATAAGAAAGGATTCCTTGTTTCAGGGTCACGAGCAGATTTTGCCGCTAACACTGTAGTGCTCATAACCTCTTCTGCAAAAGCATCGATTAAATCCTTTGTGGATCTCAATGCGGACAGTGTAAAGAAAATTGGAGTCGGAAACCCCAAAACAGTGCCTGCAGGGAGATATGCCGAAGAGGTCTTTACCCACTTTAATATCCTTGATGCGGTAAGAGATAGATTGGTCCTTACCGAGAACGTGCGCCAGGTGCTTGATTACGTGGTGCGGGGCGAAGTCGATGCCGGGGTCGTGTATGCGACCGATGCGATGACCAGGCCGAAAGAGGTCAGCATTGTGGCAACAGCTCCCGAGCAGAGCCACAAGCCTGTTGTCTATCCTGTTGCGGTCGTGAAAGGGACAAAAAACGAAACGACTGCAAAGGCCTTCATTGCACTTGTTCTATCCGCAGAGGGCCAGACGATACTTGCAAAATACGGCTTCAGAAAACCGTAACTGATGAAGGGTTAAGGAACTGAAGGCATGGACACAGGAACGCTTTTTTCGATGAGACTATCTCTGCAGGTGGCTACGGTGGCGACATTCTTTGTCGTCATCATAGGCATTTGCGTGGCCTATCTCCTTGCGAGGCAGAACTTTCGCGGAAAAGAGATAGTCGATATGCTCTTCACATTGCCGCTTGTGCTTCCTCCGACAGTGATCGGGTATTATCTTATCGTTATCTTTGGCAGAAACGGCCTGATCGGTAAGACGATCTATGAATGGACAGGCTTTACAATCATGTTCACCTGGTACGCTGCAGCGCTTGCCTCATTTGTCGTTGCACTGCCGCTCATGATCAAGACGACCAGGGCTTCGATAGAATCAGTAGACAGGAACCTCATAAATGCATCTTATACGTTAGGGAATGGGGAATTGGTGACGGCATTCAAGGTGATCCTCCCTCTTGCGAAGAAAGGTGTTATTGCCGGGGCAGTGCTTTCGTTTGCACGGGCTATGGGAGAGTTCGGAGCGACCCTGATGTTGGCAGGCAACATCCCTGGCAAGACAGATACTATGCCGCTTGCCATTTACAGTCTTGCGAGCAGCGGCGAGTGGACTCAAGCTCATACAATGGTCATCCTGCTTACGATCATGTCTGGTGTCTTCCTCTATCTCGCAAACGTCTACTCGAAGAGAGGCACATAATGGGACTTTCGGTCACACTGAAAAAGAAGGTCAATGGCTTTAGCCTCGATGTGGCCTGGGAAATCGGCGATGAGCTTGGAGTCCTTCTGGGGTATTCCGGCTCCGGAAAATCAATGACCCTGCAAATGATTGCCGGTCTAATGATACCTGATGAGGGGTTTGTTCGTTCCGGAAGCAAAGCTTACTTTGACAGTTCGGAAGACCTTGACACACCGCCACAGGCTCGCAACTTCGGCTATGTTTTTCAAGATCTGGCCTTATTCCCCCATATGCCCATTATGAGAAATATTCTTTTTGGCGCACCCGAGGTACCGAAATACGAAAAGCTATTACGGGCTCAAGAGATGATGGATGCTTTTAGACTGACTGGCCTTGAAAACCGTTATCCATCCGAAATATCGGGAGGCCAGAAGCAGAGGGTAGCCTTTGCACGGGCGCTTATCCGTCATCCAGACGTTCTATTGCTGGATGAG
>DASPUA010000460.1:0-5585 GCA_035623135.1 Thermodesulfovibrionales bacterium
CGTTGAATTTCTGCGCATCATTTGGGTTCATCTGCAAATAGGCATCAGAAACCACCGACTCCAGGTTCTTCGAAAGTACCGAAAGCGCACCGGAGTGTTGTAACAGGTTTGATGTAATGAGAAGCAGCGGGTACTCTGCGTCAGGTCTTTCTGACAATTCATGCGAGACGGGATTAAATGAGGGGACTCCCTCTTCACCGGATGGGGCAGCAACAAGATCTCTAATGGCAGACCTCACCTCGGTGAGGTCTTTTAAGCCAAGGTCCCTGTTCATAAGTCTCGAGATGTTTCTGAAGATCTTCCAGTCAGGTATGGATTGTCCTGTCTCAGCGAGAAGCTTGGGGATCTCCTGGAGGACGCCCGTTGCTCCCATGAATATACCATCTTTTTCTGCCCAGCTGCTGGCGGGAAGAACCACGTCGGCAAGTCTTGCGGTTTCGGTAAGAATGATATCCTGTACCACGAGGAACTCAAGTTCCCTCAGAGTCTTTTCAACGGTGGAAGTGTTCTTGAATGTGATGAGCGGGTTTTCTCCCATGATATAAAGAGCTCTCACAGCTCCTGGTTTATAGAGCATCTCAGACGCATCCTTACCCCCGGAAAGGGGTCTGACGCCAACCTTCCACATGCCAAGGGTATTAGAGTACTCGGCAGGTATCTGGAGCGTGTCCGGATTGTCTCCCATGATGAGAGCAAGATTTGCTGCAGCAAGGAGCGTGTTCATGCCCTTAGTATTTTCGGAGGAGCCGAGGGTGAGCGCAAGAAGCCTCTTGCGGGCTTTTGCATAGGACCTCGCGAGAGTGAGGATCTGATCCTCGGAAATGCCGGTAAGTCTTGAGGCAGCTGCAGGGGTGAATTCGGCAAGGCTTTTCATCAGAGCCTCATAATTAGCTATCGAGGGTACCTTATCTTCCAGCGGCAGTTCCTCGTCAAGGTCATAGAGACTCTCGTCAAGGATTACCTTCGCCATGCTGTTGAGGAGGGCAATACCTGACCCTGGTTTTATCTGTAACCAGAGTGAGCTGTTCCTTGCCAGCTTGGTTTCTTTCGGGTCTGCCACCACAAGCTGTGCGCCGTCTTTCTTGGCTTTAATGAAGTTCAATCCCCATACAGGAAGGGTGGACGTGATATCGGACTCCACAATTAGAATAAAGTCTGCCTCCAAAGGAGCAGTCCACTTTATGGGCGGGAGGTCCATTCCAAAGGCCATGGCTGCTGCCCTCTGAACCTTTGCATAGCCGAAGCGGGCCGCGGAGTCGATATTGTCAGTTCCCATGACCCCTCTCATGAAGCGCTGCAACATATAGTTATCTTCCATGGTACATCTCTGGGACCCTATGGCACCTATGGCTGAAGACCCGTAATCTTGCCTGATTGATTCAAGGCGCTGCGCAACATATTCCAGTGCCTCCTCCCAGGAGGCTGGGATGAGCTCTCCGTCTTTTCTTATTAAAGGGGTGGTCAGTCTCTTTTCTGAGTAAATATAATCAAAGCCAAATCTTCCCCTGGTGCAGAGGTCGCCATCATTTATCCCAACTCCTTCTTTCCCCCTCGCACGAATGATCTTGCCCTCCCTGAGACTGAGGTTTGTGGTGCACCCGCACCCGCAGTATGGGCATATACTCTTATGCTCATCCATGTACCAGACCCTGGACCTGAACTTATACGGTTTGCTTCCCAGTGCTCCCACGGGACATGCGTCAATGCACTGACCGCAAAATTCGCAATCCAGTGTCTCTTCAAAGGCAGGGCTTATTTTTGTCTTGAATCCTCTGCCAATAAAGTTAATTGCTCCTACTCCCTGATGTTCATTGCATACGCCTACGCATTTGCCGCACAGAATACATCTGTTGGGATTCCTCTCTATAATGGGGGCATCGATTCTCTCGGGTTCATGCTTCCGTTCCGCCAGAAATCTGCCTTGGTTCGGGCCGTACTTGAACGCAAGGTCCTGGAGTGTACATTCCCCCGCCTTATCACAAATGGGGCAGTCGAGAGGGTGATGTACAAGGAGGAGTTCCAGGACAGTCTTCCTCACCTTTGCTAATTTCGGAGTTTCTGTATGGACCACAATTCCTTCTTTGACAGGGGTATTGCAGGATATGAAGAGTTTTCTCTGACCCTCAATCTCCACAAAACAGAGCCTGCAGCCACCGAAGGGCTTGAACCTCCTGTCATAACACAGATTGGGGATATAAATGCCGTTCTTAAGTGCGGCCTTCAGAATGGTTGTTCCCCGTTCCGTCTTTATTTTCTTCCCGTTTATAGTGAGTTCGATCATGCCTTTATTCCTCCTTGCCTGCCGTTGCTTCCGCGAGTCGGTGTGCATCTTTTTGTTTTAACTCTTCCCTCATTCTTCTCGGTCCTATCTGTACGGAATCAAACTTGCAGACCTCGTAGCATGAGCGGCATTGCACGCAGAGGGCCTGGTCAATGTGGTGGGGAACCTTCTTCTCCCCTGATATTGCCTTTTGCGGACAGACCTTCTTGCATAAACCGCAGGCCTTGCATTTTCCCTCATCAATATAGAAGGCGCAGAGTTCCTTGCACACCCCTGTTTTGCACCACTGCTCTTTTATATGGGATTCATATTCGTCCCTGAAATATTTTATGGTGGTCAGGGCTGGGTTGGGAGCTGTCTGGCCAAGGCCGCACAGGGATGTAGTAATGATGTCGCGAGAAAGCTCCTCAAGGAGTTCTATGTCTCCTTCTTTCCCTTTGCCTTCAGTGATATTGGTCAACAGGTCAAGCATTACTGTGGTACCGACTCTGCAGGGCGGACATTTTCCGCATGATTCTTCCACGGTAAATTCGAGGAAAAATTTCGCCACGCTCACCATGCAGTTAAGGTCGTTCATTACCACCATTCCGCCTGATCCGACAATGGCTCCTGTCTGCACGATATCTTCGAACGTGACTGGTGTATCGAGGAGCGCTTCGGGGATGCAGCCTCCCGAGGGACCTCCAAGCTGAACCGCCTTGAATTTCCTGCCCTTCGGAACGCCTCCGCCGATATCAAATATTATCTTTCTCAAAGGGATGCCCATGGGAACTTCGATGAGACCGATGTTATTTATCGCACCACTGAGGGCAAAGACCTTTGTGCCGGTTGATTTCTCTGTGCCGAGGGTCTTGAACCAGTCCGCACCATTCAGAATGATCTGCGGTATATTTGCATAGGTCTCCACATTGTTAAGGACGGTGGGTCTTTCCCATAATCCCTTCACCGCTGACTGGGGAGGTCTTGGCCTCGGCATGCCCCTCTTGCCTTCAATGGACCTCATGAGGGCAGTAGATTCACCGCACACAAAGGCACCTGCACCTTGATAAATCTCGATATCAAAGTTAAATCCAGTGCCCAGGATGTTGTCACCCAATAGTCCGTTTTCCCTTGCCTGGTCTATTGCGAGCTGGAGTCGGTGAACTGCTAGAGGGTACTCTGCCCTTACATAAATGTATCCCTTGCTTGCTCCTATGGCCTTGGCTCCTATTATCATCCCCTCCAGCACGACGTGGGGGTCTCCCTCCATGATGCTCCTGTCCATGAATGCACCAGGGTCGCCTTCGTCACCGTTGCAGATAATAAACTTCTGGTCAGCCTTAACCCTTGCACTTTCTTCCCACTTCAGTCCAGTCGGAAACCCTGCC
The DNA here is from genome assembly GCA_035623135.1 of Thermodesulfovibrionales bacterium. Taxonomy (GTDB): domain Bacteria; phylum Nitrospirota; class Thermodesulfovibrionia; order Thermodesulfovibrionales; family UBA9159; genus DASPUA01. The sequence continues at coordinate 3,649 of DASPUA010000460.1, forward strand.
CCCCCTCTTCCCCGGAGACCGGATCTCTTCATCTCATCTATGATCTGCTCAGGCGTCATCTCTGTCAATGCCTTGGCCGCCGCCTGATACCCGTCCCTGGCGATGTATTCCTCGATCTTTTCCGCATCTATCAACCCCTTGTTCCTCAATGCCCGGAGTACCTGAAGACTGAAAAAAGGGATTTCCTTCATAAGGGGAATGGTCTGTTTCTTTATCGGTTCCTTATACATAAGGCTTTCCACAGGTCTTCCCTTGATGAAATGCTCCTCAACAATAAGAGGAATATCTGTTTCTTTGACCTTCTTGTAAAAGATATCCTCGGGATACACGGTCATCACGGGCCCTTCTGCGCAAAACCCGTTACATCCGGTGAGCACAACGTGTATCTCATTTTCGAGCCCTCTATTTTTCAACTCCGCATCGAGAGATTTTTTTATCTTGAGACTACCGCCTGCGATGCAGCCAGTGCCCCCGCATAACATGACACTCGAACGATATGTTTCCATCGCTCCTCCTCTATGATTGGTAAGGGTGCGGTGCGGAATGCGTTCTTTTGGTTCCAGCCACCCCCTGTTGTTTAATATGCTGTTTCACTTCCCATTACAAGGGCACAATCCTCCACAATTTTTCCGTTCATGAGGTGTTCCTTGAATATTTTTCTTATCTTTTCGTCGCTCAGCTCTATGTATTTCACCGGCGCTTCATTAATGATTTCAACGGTTGCCATAGGCTCTTTGCTGCAGAGCCCTGCACATCCTGATGTGGTTACAATCACGTCTTTCACACCATTCTTGGTTATTTCATCAAGCAATGCCTCCATAACTTTTCTTGCACCAGCGGCAATACCACATGTGCCCATGTGGACCGTCACCTTTGCCCTATAGCCACCCTCTCTCAGGGTGATGGTTGATTGATATTGTTCCTTTATTTTTTTCAGATCATCGATGGTCAGTCGGGGCATTGTTCCCTCCTTCTCTTATTCGTAAGCTTTCAGTACTTCATTCACATTGACGGCGGCCACTGAACCGTGGGTATCTTTGTCCACCACTACCACAGGGGCGAGTCCGCAAGCACCAAGGCACCGTACTGTTTCGAGAGAGAACCTCTTGTCTTCAGTGATACCCCCTACGTCAATAGAGAGTTCTTCGCTCAACTTTTTGACTATCTCTTCCGCACCTTTCACGTAACATGCGGTTCCAAGGCATACGCGTACGTTGTGCTTTCCTTTTGGTTTCATTGTGAAGAAGGAATAGAACGACACAACGCCGTGGACTTCACTCACAGAGACTTTCAATCCCTTGGCAATGTGGCGCTGGACAGACGGGGGAAGGTAGCCGATGAGTTCCTGGGCTTCCTGAAGGACCGGGATCAGACTCCCCGGCTTTTTTCGGTATTTTTGTACTATGGCATTGAGCTGTTTCACCATCTCCTCGGAATACTCCTCAGGTGGAGGTGCCACTGAAACCTCTCCTGCTTTCTGAAAATCCATGGCCTTCTGCGTAACTTCAATAAGGAGATTTGGAGAAAAAGGCTTGGGCAGATAATCGAGTATTCTGAGGCCGAGTGCTTCCTTGATGCTTTCCTGTGAAGGATATCCGGTTATTACCACGACCCCTATACCGGGCTTTGAATTCCTTATCCACCGTATAAGTTCAATGCCATCCATATCAGGCATCTTGAGGTCTGTGATAACAAGATCGAAGCTGTCTTTCCCCAGTTTCCCTATGGCTTCTTTACCATTTGAAGCAGTGTCGACCTTGTACCCCTCGGGGGCCAGGGTACGTTCGCAGCTCTTCACGACAACGGGTTCGTCATCCACGACAAGTATTTTGCCTCCCATTCCTTCTCCTCCTTAAAACCTACCTATGCGCTATGACTTATAATATAAAAAGGGTCTTTCCTTTTTCAAGCATTGTTGGCGCATTGTATCACCTGTC